>JBKPKE010000166.1:0-2913 GCA_046730955.1 Pseudomonadota bacterium | reverse complement strand
ACCAAGCTGCCCGTCGATTATTCTGGCGTGAATTCCGGAAGGGCAGAAAAGGCCGCCAGTGGCGAGCTTTTGCGCGCGGGGTCATCCTGGCGGCGGACCTTCCGCCGGACATCCGTGCGATCTACGTACATTTCATCGGCTCGTCCGCGACCGTCGCCCGCTATGCCTCGATGATTTCCGGACTGCCTCTCGCCGCGAGTGCGCACGCGCGAGATATCTGGACTTCGACCGAGACCGACATCCGGTCGAAGCTTGCCGCCATGCAATGGTGCAACACATGCACGACAGTTGGCGCGGACCGGCTTCGACAGCTCGCGGACCGGCCCGATAAGATTCATCTCATCTACCACGGATTATCGTTCGACCGCTTCCCGACTGATCCGGCTCCACGATCCGGGGCGGATGGTTCGGATCCTGGCCAACCTGTACGCCTGCTCTCAGTAGGACGCGCTGTGGAGAAAAAAGGGTTCGACGTGCTGCTCCGTGCCTTGGCACAGCTTCCGCGCGACCTGCACTGGCGCTGGACCCATGTCGGCGACGGCAAGATCATCGACGAGCTTCGCAACCAGGCGACCTCGCTTGCGCTCTCGGATCGCATCGAATGGCTGGGCGCCAGGGATGCGACGGCGGTGATTGATCTCTACCGCAGTTCAGACCTGTTCGTTCTCCCGTGCCGTCAAGCCAGCGATGGAGATCGCGACGGCCTTCCCAACGTCTTGATGGAAGCACAAAGTCAGGCCCTCGCGTGCCTGTCCACGGACTTCTCGGAGATCCCGGAGCTCATCCGGGACGGTGAAACCGGCACCCTTGTGCCGCCCGATCAAGCTGCACCGTTGGCATCCGCCCTCGACCAGCTCATGCGATCGCCGGAGGATCGGGAGAGGCTCGGGTTGGGAGGGTACCGGCGCGTACGGACCTGCTTTGAAGCGCAGTCAGGTATTCGGCAGATTGCTGCGCTTTTGAGGCAGATGATGTGATGTCGATTGACGGCTGGATCGTCCTCGACAAGCCGGTGGGACTAGGCTCGACGCAGGCCGTCTCCGCCGTGAAGCGCACCCTGCGCGAAGCAGGTGAGCCGAAGACGAAGGTCGGCCATGGGGGAACGCTGGATCCTTTGGCGAGCGGTGTCCTGCCGATCGCGATCGGGGAAGCTACCAAGCTGTGTGGAAGCATGCTCGACGCGAGCAAATCCTATGAATTCACCGTCCGCTTCGGCGAGGAGACCGACACGCTCGACACGGAGGGACAAGTCGTCGCGGCCAGCGACGTTCGCCCGCAGCGCGACCAGATCGAAACCGTGATCGACGCCTTCACCGGCGAGATTGAGCAGATTCCGCCTGCCTACTCGGCCCTCAAGATCGACGGAAAGGCGGCTTACGCCCGCGCCCGGGCGGGCGAGAAGGTGCAGATGGCCTCGCGCAAGGTCACGATCTTCGAGCTCCTTCTGCACGAAACGACGCCCGACAGCGCGACGTTCCATTCCCGCGTATCCAAGGGAACCTACATCCGTTCGCTCGCCCGCGACATAGCCAGAGCGTTGAACACGGTTGGCCACGTCACTATGTTGAGGAGGACGCGCGCCGGTCCATTCGGACTGGAAAAGGCCATTTCACTGGACTTTCTCGAACGATCCGCTAAGGCGCGCCGACTGACGGAGACGGTGCTTCCACTGGAAGCGGCGCTGGACGACATCCCGGCCCTCCCCGTCACTCCCGACCAGGCACAACTGCTCCGCTTCGGACAGCGCCTTGTCGGTTTCCCCGAAAAGCCGGGGCTTCAACTTGCGACAGAGGGCGGACGCCCGGTCGCTTTGGTCGAAGCAACGGCCGACGGCCTGAAGGTCGTCCGGGGGTTCAACATCTAGAGATAAGGAGTTTGTCGATGTCGATTACTGCCGAGCGCAAGACTGCGCTGATCAAGGAACATGCCCGCGGTTCGGACGACACCGGTTCTCCTGAAGTGCAGGTCGCGATTCTCACGGAGCGCATCAACAACCTGACCCAGCACTTCAAGAGCCATGCCAAGGACAACCATTCGCGGCGCGGACTTCTGATGCTGGTCAATCAGCGTCGTTCGCTCCTCGACTACCTTCGTCGCAAAGACGAGACGCGCTACACCGATCTCATCGCGAAGCTCGGTCTCCGCAAGTGACGAAAGGGCGCCCTCGCGGCGCCCTTTTGGCATCCCGGACTTGATCCGGGATCCAGTACTGGGCTCCTGCCTCGCAGGAGCACGACAAAAGGTTCAGTCCCGCAATTCGGCGGGGCGTCCATGGGGCACAATCGACGCCCCGACCGACCGCGGACCGGCTAGTCCGCGACTTAGATGACCCCGGCAGGCATCCGGTCGCCGGGCGAAGGGACGATAAATGTTCGATATCAAGACTGTTGAAACCGAGATCGGCGGAAAAACGCTGAAGCTCGAAACGGGCCGCGTTGCCCGCCAGGCCGACGGCGCGGTTCTCGCGACCCTCGGCGAAACCGTAGTGCTTTGCGCGGTCACCGCCGCAAAGTCGGTCAAGCCGGGACAGGACTTCTTCCCGCTGACCGTCCACTACCAGGAAAAGTTCTCCGCCGCCGGGCGCATCCCGGGCGGCTTCTTCAAGCGTGAGCGCGGAGCGACCGAAAAGGAAACGCTGACCAGCCGCCTCATCGACCGCCCGGTCCGTCCGCTCTTCCCGGAAGGCTTCTACAACGAAGTCCTCGTGATCGCGCAGGTCCTCTCCTACGACGGTGAGAACGAGCCCGACATCCTCGCGATGATCGCCGCTTCTGCCGCCCTCACCATCTCAGGCGTTCCCTTCATGGGCCCGATCGGCGCTGCCCGCGTCGCCTTCAAGGATGGCGAATACATCCTCAACCCGTCGCAGACGCAGATCGCCGAGAGCAGCCTCGACCTCGTCATGGCCGGCAC
>JBKPKE010000165.1:0-4525 GCA_046730955.1 Pseudomonadota bacterium | reverse complement strand
CGATTGCATTGACTGAGGCCCTCTTTACGGCCAGCCTGAACAAAGGGGGAATTCAAGTGATCAAGCACACCCTGCTTGCAGCAGCGTCTGCAATCTGCCTTTCCGCATGCGGGTCAGGCGACCAGGTCGACATGACGAATGCATCCGTCAACGACGTCGCGAAGGAGCTTCGCAAGGCCGACGCGAATGAAGGCTTCGTCAATCCTGGCCAGTGGGAGCAGAGGGTCACGCTGGTCGAAGTCAGCGCGCCCGGAATGCCGCCGCAGGTCGCCGAGTCCCTCAAGAAGCAGACGGGCCAGAGCCAGGTCCACAAGCAATGCCTCACGCCGGAGCAGGCGAAGCATCCGCGAGAAGACTTCTTCACCGGAGCCGACAAGAGCTGCCGCTATGATCATTTCAAGTTCGGCGGCGGCAAGGTCGACATGAAGCTCGACTGCCAGCACCCGAACGCTACTCAGACAATGGAACTGGCCGGCACTTACGAGCCGGAAAGCTATCAGATGGTGATGAGCATCGCGTCCAAGGGCAGCGGCCCGATGGAGTCCATGAACATGAAGATGCAGGTTGACGCGAAGCGCGTAGGGGAGTGCTCGGCCAAAGAGGGGTAATCTAGTCGAAGGGGGAGGATCGGATGCGTAAGTTGGTCATCGCTGCTGGCGCGGCAGCCTTGCTTGCAGGATGCGGAGACGGTGGGGCTCCGGTGAAGAATGAGCCGGAAGCCGCCGCATCGCTTCAGCCTGGACAATATCAGGCGCAGTGGAAGGTCGCTTCGCTCCGGATCGTCGACAAGAACCCGACCGCCGCGACCAACCTCAAGCAGGACTCGACGGGCACGACTACGGCGTGCGTCACCGACCAGATCGATCCGGCATTGTTCGCCGAAGATGGCGACAGCTGCACCGTCGGCAATCCCTACGTCAGCGACGGCCGGATGCAGATGGACCTGACCTGCACTCGCAAGGGTCAGAGCGGTCAGGTCCGGCAGTCGGTCAGTGGCACGTTCACCGCCGACAGCATCGACGCGGAAGTCAGCACGACCACCTATCTCTCTGGCGCCGGCGACTATGCGATGACTCGCAGTTTCACCGCCAAGCGTCTCGGCGAATGCCCGCCTGCGGCGGCAACGACCGCTGGCAAGGAGGCTGCCGAGGGAGCCGCCGGCTGATCGACAGCCGCGAACCCTAAACACTTTGGTCCCTGAACTGGGCCAGCGGCGTTAGGGCGCGCATGACTGCTGTTGCGCGCGAAGTGCAGGTCTTCGTCAACCGTTCGAGTGGCAGTGCGGCCCGCGGCGAGGAGGAAGCCGAGGAAATCCGCAACGCCTTCGCGGCGGCGGGTCTCGCCGCGCATGTCGAACTCCTCGACGGAGGGGATCTGGCGGACCGAGTGAAGAAAGCCGTCGATGAGGGTAGCGATCTTCTGGTCGTCGGCGGTGGCGACGGCTCTATCAGCGGCGCGGCAGGAATCCTTGCCGGAACGAAGGCGCGGCTCGGCATCCTCCCGCTTGGAACGCTGAACCATTTCGCCCGCGATCTCGGCATACCCTCCGACCTCGGCGAGGCGGCGAAGCTCATCGCCAGCGGAAAGGCGCGGCGTATCGACGTCGCCGAAGTGAACGGCCGCATATTCGTGAACAACAGCGCCATCGGGCTCTACCCGCTGATGGTGCTCGACCGCGACCTGCAGCAGAAGCGCCTCGGGCGAAGCAAACGCTTGGCAATGCTGGTCGCGAGCGCGCGGACTCTTGCCCGCTTCAACCATTACCGGCTGACCCTCACGGTCAATGACGAGCAAGCGAGGATCGACACGCCTTTGCTCTTCGTCGGCAATAATGACTATCGAATCGACATCGGCGCGCCGGGCAAGCGCGAAAGCCTGGAGGACGGTCGGCTTTCCGTGTTCGTCATGCGCAAGAAGACGCGTCGCGGGCTCATCGCTGCCAGCATTCGGGCGCTACTCAACCGCACGCGCCCGGACGACATGGTGCAGCTAGACAACGTCGAACGGCTCCGGGTCGCCGGCCGGCGAAGTCATCTTGTCATCTCCGTCGATGGCGAGGTCGAAAGCATGAACGGGCCGCTCGATTATCGCGTGCGCAAGGGCGCACTCGAGGTGATCGCACCCTAATCGTTGGGCGGCGGAACGAATGCCTCGGGCGCGTTCGGATCGCGGTTGCCCATCTTCAGCGTGTTGCGGGCCTGGACGTCCGCCTGCCGCTGCTCCGCTGCAGAACGGCACACCCTTTTGAACATATGACTGCCCGTTTCCCGGACGTTTCGGCAAACCTTCTTGTCCTCCGCCGGCTTCTCGCCCTCGACGACGATCGGCGGCTTTTCTGCGCGGCCATTGAAAATGCAAGGATCGATGCGAGCATTGTCGCCTCCCCGGTCGCAATTCTCCGCTTCGGGGAACGCCGAGTCAAACAGCGCTAACGGCGCTCAGCGTCGGACTGCTGCCGGACCTTCGCAAACTCTGACGAGGACGACCATTGCGGCCACTCCCGGCTGTTCGCGAGCCTTGCGCCGATCGTATAAAACAGATCGGCCTCCTGCGCCGCGCCGCGCAAATCCCAGCTCGGCGACCAGGCATCGCACGTCTGGTGGTAACAATTGGCGGTGAAGTCGTTGAGCCAGCGCTCACCCGCCTCGCGCCCGCCGTTCTGCAAATCATAAGCCCCGGCAAGCGCCATGTTCAGCAGAACCGGCACGCCGCGTTTGGCCAGCGAGAAATGGTCGGCGCGATAGAAGAGCCCGCGCTCGGGATGACCCTCCGGCGTGACGTACCGGCCCTGCGCTCGCGCCGCTTGCGCCAGCAGGTCCTCCATCTGTCCCTGCCCCTGTCCGACCAGAACCACGTCCTTCACCGGTCCCGCGAACTGCAGCGTGTCGAGCGTCAGGTTCGCGACCATCGTCTCGTGAGGATAAAGCGGATGCTGCGCATAATATTCGGAGCCGAGAAGTCCGCGCTCCTCACCAGTCCAGGCCGCGAAGACCAACGTCCGTTCCGGTCGCGGCCCGCTAGAGAACATTCGCGCGATCTCGATCATTGCCGCAAGGCCCAAGGCATCGTCCGCAGCTCCGGGCCGGATCGTCCGGCCCCGCGCGTCCGCCGGTCCGACGCCATACGCATCCCAGTGGCCGCCGTAGCTGACCGTCTCGCCGGGATATTTCGAACCGGTCAGCTTTCCGATCACATTGCGGCTGGTGATTCGATTCAGCTCGACACCCGCATTGGCCGAGAAAGTCGCCTTGAGCGGGATCGGCCTGAACTCTGCCGTCCGGGCCCGGCGTCTCAATTCTGCGAGATCGTAGCCCTCGCGCTTCAGCATCGCTGCAGCGACCGGCTCCTGTATCCATCCTTGCAGGAGCACCGGCTGCTGCGCGTCCGGCGGCAGGACGATATTGAAGTTCTCGCCGGCAGCGCTCTGCACGACGTTCCAGCCATAGCCCGCGCCCGGCGTGTCATGGACGATGAGCGCAGCGATCGCGCCCCGCCTCGCCGCTTCCTCGAACTTGTAGACCCAACGCCCGTAGAAGGTCATCGCCTTGCCGCCAAACTTGCCTGCGACCGGCTCATCGGCCGCGGCCTCGAAGTCCGGGTCGTTGACGAGGAAGACCGCGACCTTGCCGTTCAGGTCGACGCCTTTGAAATCGTCCCAGTTGCGCTCGGGCGCGGTGACGCCGTAGCCGACGAAGACCATTGGAGCATCGGCGATACTCGCCCGGTCCACCGCCCGCACGGTGCTAAGGTAGATGTCCTCCGGGAAGCGCAGAGCGGTCGCTTTCCCGCCTCGCCTGAAGGCGAAATTCATCGGCGATTGGAGCTTGGTGCGGATCATCGGCACCGTCTGTGTCCAGCCGCCATTCTCGCCGCCGGGTTCCAGGCCCGCCGCTTTGAACTGGTCGATGAGGTAAGCGACCGACTTCTCCTCGCCGGGCGTGCCCATTGATCGCCCCTGGAATTCGTCGGACGCGAGCACGCGCGTAATCTCGGACATGCGCTCGGTGCTGGAGTGGGGGACTTGCGCCGGCACTGGAACGCCGACTGCTTCAGTTGGCGCAGGCGGAGACGGTGAGACGGCCGGGGCAACGCAGCTCGCAAGACTGAAAGCCCCCAACAATCCGGCGAAGCGAATCCCCATCTCTCTCTCCCTCGACGCGCAAACGGGCCGAAGTCGCACAAGTTCAACGACGGCCCGAGCGCAAACGGTTAGAGGGTTCGCCCGATCGAGACCATCAGCCGATAGCGATTGTCCGGGTGCGAGGCGCGTATGTCCTGCCATAGGGGAAGCGCGATGGCAGCGCCTGCCGACCAACCCGACGCGGCGTTGAAGCGCATCCCGGGCGCCGCATAGATCCAGCTTCCTCCGCTCTCCTCCTCGACTTCGCCGTCGACCCGCTGGCGACCTTCCCACTCGCCTCCCAGCTCCATGAAGACATCCCAACTGTCGTGGGCGTGGCCTTCAGGCTGCTCATCCGGTTCGTCCCCATGGTGATGATGCTTGGACTCGCCATGATCATGCTCC
>JBKPKE010000164.1:0-6468 GCA_046730955.1 Pseudomonadota bacterium | reverse complement strand
GGCAAAAGTCGTTCGCGCGGTTTCGGCTGCCGTCTGAGCCGCCTCGCGGCCATGCAGCAGTGCCGTCGCTTCGGTCGCCAGGACGATCTTCGCGTCGTTGATCCGCGCACCTGGCAGTCCCTCGAGCCGCGCGATTTCGTCCAATGGGAGATCGGTAAAGAGGCGGAGGAACTTGCCCACGTCGGCATCGGCCGCGTTCCGCCAGAACTGCCAATAGTCGTATGGGCTGAGAAGGTCGGGATTAAGCCAGACGGCGCCCTTTGCCGTCTTGCCCATCTTCGAGCCGTCGGGATTGGTGATCAGCGGTGTCGTGACGCCGAAGACCTCGGTGCCCTCAATGCGCCGCGTGAGCTCGATCCCATTGACGATGTTCCCCCACTGATCGGAGCCACCCATCTGAAGCCTCAGGCTATGGCGTCGCGATAGCTCCAGAAAATCGTAGGCCTGGAGGATCATGTAGTTGAACTCGAGAAAGGTCAGCGGCTGTTCTCGATCCAGGCGAAGGCGCACGCTGTCGAACGTCAGCATGCGGTTGATCGTGAAATGCCGGCCGACGTCGCGCAGGAACGGTATGTATTCGAGCCGGCCGAGCCACTCGTCATTGTTGACCAGAATGGCGTCCGTCGGTCCCTCGCCAAACGTCAGGAACCGTTCGAAGCACCGGCGAATGGATGTGATGTTCGCCTCGATCGCGTCATGCGTGAGCAGTTTGCGCGCTTCGTCCTTGCCCGACGGATCGCCGACCTTTGTCGTTCCACCGCCCATGAGCACGATCGGCTTATGTCCGGACTGCTGTAGACGACGCAGGAGCATGATCGAGACGAGATTGCCGACGTGCAGGCTGGAGGCTGTTGCGTCGAAGCCGATATAGCCGGTGACGACTTCCTTCGCCGCGAGAGCATCGAGCGCGTCGGCGTCCGTGATCTGATGGATATAGCCGCGCTCGTCGAGCAGCTTCAGCAAAGAGGAACGAAACTCGGTCATGAGAGGGCGCTTACCCAAGTCGTCACCCCCGCGAAAGCGGGGGCCTAGAAAAGCTAGGTTCCCGCTTTCGCGGGAATGACGATAATAAGTGAATGCAGCTCAACCTCGTTCACCATCCGGGGAGTCCGCCTTCCGGCCCGGAGTTCAAGGTCTGGGCAAGCGTGGATCATGCCGCTTCGCTTGCCGCGGTCGCCACGACGAACATCTGGTTCGGGGTTGGAGCGCCGGCCTCTCGGTTTGTGATCCCTGAAGGCCAAGAGCCGCACCGAACCGACGAGCTTTGGAAGAGCACTTGTTTCGAAGCGTTCCTGCGGCCGCTTGCCCAGGAACGTTACACGGAGTGGAATTTTGCGCCTTCCGCTGACTGGGCGGCCTATGATTTCACCAGCTATCGCGATGGGATGGCGGAGGCCGAGGTCGGCCAACCGCCTTACATCCGTATGGAGGACAATCTGACCTGGTGGACTCTGGGTGCGACGATCGCGATCCCCGCCGATGTGAACTGGGAATTGGGCTTGTCGGCGGTCCTCGAAGAGAGAGACGGGACCAAGTCTTATTGGGCACTTGCGCACCCCGGTGAGAAGCCGGATTTCCACGACCCCGGTTGCTTCGCCGCGCGCCTCCCTTAAGCAACTATCATGACCCTGTTCGGAATTGACCGGCTGCTTGCCGAGCCTGAGCTTCGCCGACCGCTGGAAGGCAAGCGCGTTGCGCTGCTGGCGCACCCTGCATCGGTGACTAATGATCTAACGCACAGTCTCGATGCGCTCGTTGCAGCGGGGTTGAACGTTTCTGCGGTCTACGGTCCGCAGCATGGCGTGCGCGGCGATCTCCAGGACAATATGATGGAGTCGCCCGACTTCACCGACCCTACCTACGGCGTTCCGGTGTTCAGCCTTTACGGGGAAGTGCGCCGCCCAACGGGGCAGTCGATGGGAACGTTCGATACGATCCTGGTCGATCTGCAGGACCTCGGCTGCCGAATTTATACCTACGTCACGACTCTCCTCTACGTGCTTGAGGCGGCAACCGAACATGGGAAGACCGTTTGGGTGCTCGATCGCCCGAACCCGGCTGGCCGTCCTGTCGAAGGCCTCACTCTTCGCCAAGGGTGGGAGAGCTTCGTCGGTGCCGGGCCTATCCCGATGCGCCACGGCTTGACGCTCGGTGAGCTTGGCCACTGGTTCATCGAGCACTTCAAGCTGAACGTCGATTATCGCGTCATCGAGATGGAAGGTTGGACGCCGGAGGAGGGACCCGGCTTCGGCTGGCCGGAAGACCGCGTCTGGATCAATCCGAGCCCGAATGCGGCGACGTTGAATATGGCGCGGGCCTACGCCGGCACTGTCATGCTCGAAGGGACCACGCTCAGCGAGGGCAGGGGCACCACGCGAGCGCTCGAGCTGTTCGGTGCGCCAGACATCGACCCGCGCGACGTCATGTCGGAGATGCAGCGCTGCTCATGGAAATGGCTGGAGGGCTGCAAGCTTCGCGAGATCTACTTCCAGCCGACCTTCCACAAGCATGCCGGCGAACTTTGCCGGGGCGTCTTCATCCACGCGGAAGGGCCGTTTTACGACCATCAGGCCTTCAGGCCCTGGCGGTTGCAGGCGGCGGCGTTCAAGGCGATCCGTCGGATCTATCCGAGCTACGATCTGTGGCGCGAGTTCGCGTACGAATATGAGTTCGACAAGCTCGCCATCGACGTGATCAACGGCTCACCATTGCTACGCGAATGGGTCGACGACGATTCAACCGTCACTGGCGATCTCGATGCGTTGGCCATGGCCGATGAGCGCGATTGGGAAGAGCAGCGTAAGGCCTACCTTCGCTACTGATCGTCTCTCCGGGCACGTGGTTAACGAAAGAGTAGGAGCTTCCGCTTATTCCCGGCCCCCGGGTTGTTTGGGATTGGGCGGTCCATGGCCACGCACGGCATCGAAGAAGTTACTGAAAATGCGATCAAGGCAGTCGCGCGCGACTGCGGGTCGCTGTCGATGGAATGCAGTGACGTCGCCGGTTACGTCCAGGATGTCGCAACGCGCATCAATGAGCATCTCAAGATGCTCGACGGGCTCGAAGAAGTCACGACGCGCCTTCTGACCGACCAGGCCCGCGTCTCGGATTCCACGGATGAAGCACGGCTCCTTTCGGAGCAGGCGAGAGCAAAGCTCGAAGCAGGCCGCGAGGCGATCGAAGGTACGATTGCGGGCTTCAAGGGGCTGACCAATCTCGTGGTCCAGCTCGGCGAGCGTATGGCGGGCTTCGCCACGGCCATGAACCAGGTCCAGACCGTTTCATCGACCATCGAGACGATCGCGCGCAAGACCAACATGCTCGCTCTCAACGCGACGATCGAGGCGGCGCGGGCGGGCGATGCCGGCCGCAGCTTCGCCGTCGTCGCCGCCGAGGTGAAGAAGCTTGCACACGACACTCGCGCGGCCACGAGCCAGATCGCCTCGACCATCGGCGAGCTGACCCGCGAAGCGAGCGCCGTTACCGCCGAAATCAAGACTGGTGTCGAACGCAGCCGAGCCGCCCAGTCCGGCTTCGGGCAAATCAGCGAAACAGTCCGCGAAGTCGCGGAAATCGTCACCATGGTCGATCGTCAGACGGAGGGCATCGCCCACTCCACGAGCATGATTCAGACCAGCGTCGACCGCGTAAAGGCCGGTCTCACCGACTTCGCCGGGGACGCGCGCGATAATGGCAGCCAGCTCACGCAGGCGCAGAAGCGCCTCGCGCACCTCGAAATGCTCTCCAACACCATGTTGGATACGCTCGCCAATTCCGGCGCCGAGATCGACGACACGCCCTTCATCCTGAAAGCTCAGGAGGCGATGCGGGCGATTCAGACCGCCGTCGAGCACGGCATTGACGCTGGTGAGATCAGCATCGAGGACGTTTTCGATCGAGACTACAAGCTGATCGAGGGCACGAATCCGCCGCAGTACCAATCCCGTTTCTGCGACTTTGCCGACAGGCACGTGCGGCCCGTTCTCGACCGGGTAAAGAGTAGCGACGATCGTCTGATCGGATCGGCGATCACCGATGTGAACGGCTATCTTCCGACCCACCTTTCCGAGCGCAGCCACGCGCCCGGGCCGGATCCGGTCTGGAACGACGCGCACTGCCGCAACAAGCGCATCTTCATGGACGATACGACGGCGGCCGCCATCGTCAGCGAGAAGCCGGCGATGCTGGCGACCTATCGAATGGAGCTCGGCGAGAAGAATATCCCGGTAAAGAACGTCTTCGTTCCGCTGTGGATCAAGGGCCGCCGCTGGGGCAATTACGAGCTCGCCTACCGCGACGATTGAGTCACGTTCGTCATCCCCGTGAACGCGGGGACCCAGCAACAAGAAGAAATGAATCTAGGTTCCCGCTTTCGCGGGAATGACGAGTTTCGTCAGTAATCCACCCGAGCTTCGGACCGGGCTTCGAGCAGATCGAAGAGCCCCCGGTGCTGGAGGAGCAATTGCTCCGATCCGAATGCCAGGGCGCGTTCACTCGCCGGCGTGTCTGAGGCCGCTTCGATGGCGGCAACGATCGACGCCTCGTCCGGAAGTGCCGGCGCCGGCGAATCGAGGCCGACGCGTGCAGCGGCTCGATCGAGCAAACGGCGGATAGGCCACCAGTCGCCGACCAGCGCCGCCGCTGCTCCGAGGGCGCAGCCGCGCCGCTCAGACGTCGCGAGGATTTCAAGCGCGTTGCGCTGTGCATTCAGCGATGTTTCGGTTTCCATGGCGCCGGGCGTGCTCGGAATCGGGCCCACCGCCGAGGTTAGCCGGACGAGGAACAGACGTTCGCGCTCAAATCCTTCGGCTGCACGGGCAAGCCAATCGCGTGCCGCGCGGTCTTCCGCCCGACTATAGGCTACCTCGACCAGGCTCGGGTGGCTGCCGTGCAGGCTGCAAAGCAGGTGTACGGTGTCGGAAAGGTCACGAGCCGCGAAAGCGCCGGCGGATTCGAGGAGCGCGGTGACATGTCGATGGCGCGCGGATCCTTCCGCGCTGACTCGCGCCAGATGTGCTTCGGCAACGCTGACCGGTGAACGGCCGACGGACCGATTGATCGCCATCCCTTACCTCTCGTCTCTACGCTGAGGGCAAGCCCCAGTGGCTGCACTCTACCCAACGGGCGTAAAGAGGAGGTGAAGATGGCTCGGCAAATTCGGGCCGAGGTTGCTAATTCAGCGCCTCGACGATGGTGGCATTGGCGATGCCGCCACCCTCGCACATGGTCTGCAGTCCAAACCGGGCGCCCCTTCTTCGGAGTTCATGCACGAGCGTCGTCATCAGCTTGGTCCCGGTCGCACCTAGCGGATGGCCGAGCGCGATCGCGCCGCCGTTGACGTTCAGGCGGGCCGGATCGGCCCCGGTCGCGTGAAGCCAAGCCAGGGGTACGGACGCAAACGCCTCGTTGACCTCGAAAAGGTCGATATCCTCCAGGGGGCGGCCCGAACGCTCGAGAACGCGGCGCGTCGCCGGCACAGGTTCCATCAGCATGATGACGGGATCGCCCGCCGTGACGGTGAGCGCGTCGATCCGGGCGAGGGGAGTAAGGCCATGCTCCTTGACGGCCCGCTCACTCGCGATGAGCACCCCGGATGCGCCGTCGCAAACCTGGCTTGCATTCCCGGCAGTGATCACTCCGTCGGGCTTGAGCGTCTTGAGAGCGGCGAGCCCTTCCATCGAAGCGTCGTAGCGGATCCCTTCATCTCGCACGTGCCGACGTTCCTGTCCCTCAGCGTCGACAATGGTCAGTGGAACAATTTCCTCGTCGAACCTGCTATCCGTTGTGGCTTCGGCAGCCTTGCGATGGCTGTCGAGCGCGAAGCCATCGAGCGCCTCGCGGGTCATCTGATAATTGCGTGCGACCATTTCCGCGCCGGTGAACTGGCTGAACTCATTGACCCCGTAGCGGTCCTTGATTGCCTGGCTCCACGGTCCGACGCCGACGCCGGCCTGCATCGGAAGCAAGGTGGGCGTACCCATAGGAACTCGAGTCATGCTTTCTACACCGGCTGCGATCACGAGGTCCTGAGTGCCGCTCATGACCGCCTGGGCCGCAAAGTGGAGGGCTTGCTGGCTGCTTCCGCACTGACGATCAATGCTGACTGCAGGGACACTGTCAGGAAGCTTCGAGGCAAGGACCAGGTTGCGCCCAATATGGAAGCTCTGCTCGCCGACCTGGCTGACGCAGCCGACGATGACGTCGTCAATGCTGGCGGGATCGATCCCGCTTCTGTCGACCAAGGCGTTGAGCACTTGCGCTCCAAGGTCCGCGGGGTGCCAATCCTTCAGTGCGCCGCCGCGCCGCCCGCCGGCCGTTCGAGCCGCTTCAATGATATAGGCTTCCGCCACAGTCCGTCCTTCCGGGCCGTGAGGCCAGTAGTGATTCCGCTTTTCCGCATCAGCTTAAGCAGAAAAGGACGTGAACGGCATTGCTCCTTTCTCAAACAGAAGAGTCCTGCGGTCAGGC
>JBKPKE010000163.1:0-21645 GCA_046730955.1 Pseudomonadota bacterium | reverse complement strand
TACGATGCCTCACTCCGCCACGCGGGGAGCATTATGTCCTGTCGCACCACCTCGTCGATGGGCTGCTAACCGTTCCCGCCAGGCGCGCGCTCAAGCCTTTTCACATCATGCTGCTGGTCGAACTTGTCGAAGCGGTGACTGAAGGTAAGAAATGGTACGCGGCTACGAAGTCGTCGTTCAGCTTCTGAACCGGCGGTTGGGCGGAGGCTTCATCGCCTATGCGCCGGCACTGACAGGCTGCGTCGCTGACGGCGCGTCGAGCGATGAAGCGCTGCAGAACCTTGACGACGCAATTCACTGCTGGATCGAATATGCCCGTCTGAGCGGAAGGCGTGTTCCTGAACCGGCAGAAGAACGGCCGAAGGTAATGGCAGAAGCCGATTAATCAGCCTTAGCGCATTGAATTCTGAACGATTCTTGTCAGTTGAATGGGCTGGCTGAAACATTCCGCAGCTAGCTTCGTGAACGAACAGTCTGTACTGCCCGACAGACTCGCTTGGTCTCGTTCCGCGTAATGACAGGGGTCTATGAACGTTCGCGCTGTGGTTGCCAGCGAAACCGCGTCAGCCGTTCCCGGCCGTCGCCAGTCTCCACTTATGCGCCGCAGATTCCAGTTTGCCGGCGCACTCCTAATCTCGGCACTGCTTCCTTACCTGGTTCGCTCGATGACGATTCCGGGCGCAGAGGTCGATGCGCCTAACGTCAATGCGATGTTCGCGAACCTGGTTGCGGTCGCGCTGGCGATGTGGGTGCGCCTGTCGATCGCGACCTATCCGGGAATCCGTTCGAGCTACTACATCATTCCACTGGCGACAGCTGCGCACGCAACGGTGATCGTCCTGCTGCTGATGGCGCGCCTGCCGTACGACCGGCTCGCACTCCTGTCTGGTTTCCTGCTGCACGTCCTTTGGAACTACGCCATTTATTTCCTCGTCGAACGGCGGTTGCGGCCCCGGATCGCGATAGTCCCGTTCGGTGATGCAGAGCGGCTCAACGCGATCGACCAGGTCCATTGGACACGGGTCGCATCGCCGCGGCTCGACGGACTCCACTGCGATGCCCTGGTCGCGGACTTTTCGGCCGAGATGCCCGATGAATGGGAGGCCTTTCTTGCAGACGCTGCCCTCGCCGGAAGGATTGTCTACCAGCACAAGCAGCTTTCGGAATCGCTCACCGGCAGGGTGGAGCTGACGCACCTTTCCGAGAACAATTTCGGCTCCCTCGTTCCCATGCGCGGCTGGTTTCATTTGAAGGGCGTCACCGACTTCATGGTCGCGGTTGCGCTACTTCCTCTTGCTCTGCCTCTCATGGGGCTCTGCGCGCTTGCGATCAGGCTGGAAGATGGCGGCGCGATCCTGTTCCGCCAGAACCGGACCGGCCACGCGGGCAAGAGGATCCGGGTCTACAAGTTCCGCACCATGCGCGCCGTTCGCATGGACGACGAGCTCCAGGCTGCGATGACCAGCAAGGGCGACGATCGGATCACGCGTGTGGGTGCCTACCTGCGCTATTATAGGCTCGACGAGCTTCCGCAGATCTTCAACATCCTGAAATTCCAGATGAGCTGGATCGGACCAAGGCCCGAGGCCGAGGTGCTCTCCGTCTGGTACACACGCGAGTTGCCCTTTTACCGGTATCGGCATGTCGTGAAGCCGGGCATCTCCGGCTGGGCCCAGGTCAATCAGGGCCATGTCGCCGACGTCAAGCAGGTCCATGAGAAGCTGCAGTACGACTTCTACTACATCAAATATTTCTCGCCCTGGCTGGACCTGCTCATCTTGTTCAGGACGATCAAGACAATGCTCACGGGATACGGAGCGAAATAAGCTTCAGGCGGCCCGCGCCAATGCCTGCGATTGCTCGCGGAGCCAGGCCTGGAACATCAGAATCGCCCAGATCGCCGGGGTAGAATCGCTCCTGCCTTCCAGATGATCGCGCCACCGGCGCTGGACGATGGCTGGATCGAACCAGCCTTCCGAGGCCATTCGGCCGGGATCCAGCAGGTCTTCTGCCCAGGGGCGAAGCGGTCCTCTGATCCATTGACCAACCGGGATAGCGAAGCCGGCCTTTGGTCGTTGGAACAGTTCGCGCGGGGCATGGCGGTAGAGAAGCTCGCGCAGGATATGCTTGCCGCTGCGGCCTCGTATTTTCATCTCCAGCGGGATGCGCGCGGCCACCTCCGCCACGCGGTGGTCAAGGAACGGGACCCTCGTTTCCAAGCTGACCGCCATGGAGGCGCGGTCGACTTTGCACAGAATGTCGTCGGGCAGATAGGTGACTGCGTCGCAATACATCATGCGCAGCTCCGGAGCCGCAGCGGCGCTCACCGACAGGTCGAAGCCGAGCTTGCCGCCCGACGCATTCAGGACGGGGCCCCGTTCCAGGCTCCATTCGTCCAGGAAGCTCAAATAAACGTCGTCGAAGCGACGAGCGCTACCCGCGATCCTCAACGCCTTCTGAAGCTTGCCCCCAAAATGAGGGTTGGACTGACCCGGCAGCGCGCGAGCGACATTCTCCCACACCGACGGCGGTATCCGTCCCATCGGACCTGCCGCAGCGGCCCGCATGGGCAACGGAATGGCCCGCATGTACTTCCACAGCCACGGAGCAAGAAAGTGGCGGTTGTAGCCGGCAAAGAGCTCGTCTCCGCCGTCGCCGGTCAACACGACCGTGACCTGGTCGCGCGCGAAGCGGCTGACGAGATGGGTGGGTATCTGAGAAGAATCCGCGAAAGGCTCATCGTACATTTGCGGGAGACGCGGAATGACGTCCTGAGCCTCTTGTACCCGCACGACATGCTCTTGATGGATCGTGCCCAGATGTCTGGCGACGAGGCGGGCACTTTCCGCCTCGTTGAAGCCTCCTTCCTCGAAGCCGATTGAGAACGTCCGCACGGGCATTGAGGAATGCTTCTGATACAAGGCCACGACAGTTGAGCTGTCGATGCCGCCCGAGAGGAAAGCGCCCACGGGCACATCGGCGATCGATTGCCCGCTGATCGCCTTTCCAAGCACATCCTCCAGCTCGTCGAGGGCGTCCCTCTCATCCGCAATCGGCTCCGCCATCCCCGCAGTGACGACATCGCGATAGGACCAGTAACGGACGAGCTTCGAGCGGCCGTTTTGCCATCCCGGCTCGGGCGCGTGACTCATCGGACTGGCCGCAATCTCCGGCGAAATGGTGAGTACGCACCCCGGCTGCAGCTTGTACACGCGCCTGTAGATGGACAAGGGCGCTGGGATGTAAGTGCGCGCCGCGTAAGCCTGGAGCGCGGCACGGTCGATCTCGCCAACGAACCGCGGATGGACCCGCAGCGCTTTCAGCTCCGATCCGAAGACGAAATCGCGACCTGCCCAGCCGTAGTAAAGCGGCTTCTCGCCAAAACGATCGCGCACAAGGCTCAAAAGGCGTTCGCGGCGATCCCAAAGCGCGAAGGCGAACATGCCGACCAGGCGCTCAAGGGTGGCCTCCAACCCCCATACGCTGATGGCCTGCAACATCGTTTCGGTATCGCTGTGTCCTCGCCAGCCGCCTTCTGGCGCGCCGCCCGTCGCCTCCAGCTCGGCGCGCAATGCAGCGTGATTATAGATCTCGCCATTGTAGACGATCACCCAGCGTCCGTCGGCGGACGCCATCGGCTGATGTCCCTGTGGGGAAAGGTCGACGATGGAGAGGCGTCGATGGACCAGTGCGATGCCGATCGACGGATCCGACCAGATTCCTTCGTCGTCGGGTCCCCGATGAGCGATCGTGGCCGCCATTCTCGCCGGGAGCTCGGGCGGGACGGCGTCGGACGCGATTATTCCGGCGATTCCGCACATTAAGCGTTAACTCCCGAGCCTTCGTCGAGGTAATCGCATTCGATAACGACCGCAACTGGACCATAATCCAGGTTATCATATTCCGTTCGGGCGGTTGCCAAGTAGAACGCTGCAACTATGAGCGGCGGGGCAAGCGAGGGGTGCTCAGGGTGTCCGTTTTGCCAGTTGCCGGCTGCCGAATGGTCGACCTCCCTGTCCTCGGCGACGAGCGCGGTTCGCTGATTGCGATCGAGCCGGGCGACCTCCTTCCTTTTCCGATCGGCAGTGTTTCGTACGTCTTTGGGACGAAGTCGGATGCCAACGAGTCATTCTCTTTGCCGGCTCAATCACGCGAATGGATCATTGCCGTTGCCGGCTCATGCACCATGCTGATCGATGACAGCGAACGGAACGCCGAGGTCCGACTCGACCGAGCAGACGAAGCGCTCGAAGTGGAAGCGAGGATTCGCCGCGAAGTGCGCCACCTCTCTGACGACGCCGTCTTGATGGTGCTCGCAGAGAATGCTGCAGCCGACGCCGGCTGAAGATGGACGTTCCCTTCCTCGACCTCGCCGCTGCTACAGCGGAAATCCAGGCGCAAATCGACGCATCGATCGAGCGCGTCATTCGATCCGGGTGGTACATCGGCGGGCCGGAGGTCGCGGCGTTCGAGGAAAGATACGCCGATTACTGCGCCGCGAGTCATTGCGTCGGGGTCGGCAACGGGCTCGATGCGCTTCACCTAACGCTGCGCGCCATGGATGTCGGGCCCGGCGATGAAGTGATCGTTGCCAGCAATGGGTTCATTGCGACCTGGCTCGCGGTCAGCATGACTGGCGCGACACCCGTTGCGGTCGAGCCGGACCCTTTGACGCACAATCTCGACCCGTCGCTGGTCGAGGCCGCGGTAACGGAGCGGACCCGCGTCATCCTGCCTACGCATCTGTACGGTCAGCCGGCGGATATCGATTCACTGTTGGAGATCGCCAGGAGGAACGGACTGCGCCTGATCGAGGATGCCGCGCAGGCCCATGGAGCTCGCTATAAAGGCCGCCGGATCGGCGCCCACGGCGATGCCGTCACCTGGAGCTTCTATCCCAGCAAGAATCTGGGTGCCTTGGGAGATGCAGGAGCCGTAACGACGAACGACACCGAACTCGCGCGGCGAATTCGCGAACTCGGGAATTACGGCTCTGCCAAGCGTTACGTGAATGATGTGAAGGGCGTGAATTCACGGCTGGACCCCATCCAGGCCGCCGTCCTGTCGGCGAAGCTCGACTTGCTGGACGATTGGAACGATCGCCGCCGCCGGATCGCGTCGCTCTACCTTGAGAAGCTCGGGCCCGTCGGACTTACCCTGCCATTCGTGCCAAACTGGGCGGAGCCCGTCTGGCATTTGTTCGTCGTCCAGTCCGAAGAGCGAGACAAGCTCGCCGAACAACTCGCGAGGGCAGGCGTCCAGACCTTGGTCCACTATCCCATTCCCCCTCACAGGCAGCAGGCATACTCAGAAATGGGCTTGCCCGATGGAAGCCTTCCGGTAGCCGAAAAACTTGCGCACACCGTCCTCAGCTTGCCGATGGGGCCGCACGTGACGAAGGAACAGGCGCATCGCGTGATCGAGGCTACCTCAGACGAGCATTAGTCCACGCGCTCGCCGCCAAAAGCCAGTTATTTCGCCGCCGACGCGTCGCCCTTCATGTAGTCGGGCGTCATGAACTTGCCGCCTTTGGGCCCGGGTTTGGCGGGCTGCTGAAGAAGCTTCAGATTGAACTTTTCTTTGAACTGCACGCCGAACTGCGTGCCCTTTGCCCAGACAATCCGAGCTGCGATCAGGCCGCCGGCGGCGAAGTCCAGCTCGATCTGCTTGTCGATCTCGACCGGCTGACGGCACTCCACCAGCGCGCCGCCGCTGGATATATTGCGCAGCCGCGCACCCCTCACCTCGCCGTCATAATGCAGCAGCGCGGCGCGGATGATGCGCATGCGCGGCTCGCGCGGTGTCAGGTGCGCGTCGGGCAAGGTCGCGGCACCCTGCGCCGCCAGCGCTGCGGCCTCTTCGGGCGGCATCGGCTTGCCGAAAATGTATCCCTGCACCAGCGAGCAACCGAGGTTCCTGACGAGCAGAAGCTCTTCGGTCGTCTCCACACCTTCGGCCGTCGTTTGCATGTCGAGATCGCGGGCAAGACCGATCATCGCCCGGATCAAGGCGGCGTTCCGGCTTTCGGGATCCGAAGCCCCGCGTACGAACGACTGGTCGATCTTGATCTTGTCGAACGGAACTCGAAGCAAATAGCTGAGCGAAGAATAGCCGGTACCGAAGTCGTCCAGGGCGAGCTTCACCCCGATGCCTTTCAGATCGTGGATGATCTGATGGACGTGATCATCGTTGCTGAGCAGCAGGCCTTCGGTGATCTCCAATTCGAGCCGTTTGGCACTGACGCCTGTCTCGGCCAGGATTGCCCTGACCGTGGACGGCAGAGCGTGCGACCTGAACTGGATCGGTGAAAGATTGACCGCCACGGACACGTTTTTTGGCCACGTTGCGGCTTCGGCACAGGCGGTCCGAAGAACCCATTCGCCGATCTCGTTGATCAGGCCGATTTCCTCGGCAAGCGGAATGAAATCGGCCGGACTGACGGGGCCGTGTTCCGGATGATCCCAGCGGATCAGTGCCTCGAATCCGGTTACCGCCTCGCTCGAGGAATCGACGCATGGCTGGAAGACGACTCGCAGCTGGCCCTTCTCCATTGCGACGCGGAGGTCGGACTCCATCAGCTGGCGCTCGCGGGCCGCCTCATGCATCTCCGGCGCAAAAAAGCGGAAGGTTCCCTTGCCGGCGGCCTTAGCGGCGTAGAGCGCGAGGTCCGCGTCACGCATGAGGTCGTCGGACTTGCGATCGTCATAGTCGGACGTGACGATGCCCACGGAAGCGCCGATCGACACCATGGTCCCGTTGATCGTGTAGGGCCGCGACAGATTGTCGATGATTCCTTGAGCCAGCCTTCCCAGATCCTCCTTCGACGGCGCCGTCGGGATCACGACCTGAAACTCATCGCCACCCAGACGGCCGACCTGCCCCAGTTCACCGACCTCGTCGCGCAACCTCAGGGATACGAGCCTGAGCAGAGTGTCTCCGGCCGGATGTCCGAGCGTGTCGTTGACAGCCTTGAAGCGGTCGAGATCCATTAGAAAGACCGAACAGCGATGCTTCCTTCGCGATGCGCTGATCAGCGCGTCATCGAGAGCGCGCCGAAGGGCTTCCCGGTTAGCGAGCCCGGTCAGCGAATCCTGGCGCGCGAGCCGATCGAGTTCGACCTCCGACTGCCGGATTTTCGTCAAGTCCGACGCGAATCCGCGAAAGCCGAAGAAGCGACCGATCTCGTCGTGGATCGGTCGGCCGGAAATGGACCACCAGTTCTCGTTCTTCGTCTTCGCGCGGACGATAAGATCCTGAAAAGCGACGTGCGAAGATAGATAAAAGCCGAGAGTTCTTTCCGACGTCGCGCTTCCGTCAGCGGTTTCGGTCGAGATCAGGTCTGTGAACGGCCGATTGAGCAGATCGCCGGCCTCGCGTCCCAGCGCGGCAGCCACGCTATCGCTGATGAATGTGAGGTCGCCGTCCCGGCCCGTCTCCCAGAACCAGCCTTTTCCGCTGCTCTCGAATTCGTGAAGCAACGCCTCGGCGCGCGCAGTTCCGGGACGTGTTTCCTCTTGCGAAGAACCGCCTCCCGCTCTCAACAGGTTTCTGATGCTTCCGACCATGTGGCTCCAATTGTGCCGAAAGGTAAAATATCATCGTTTAAATTCGGTTATTCATGCGGGGTAATGGAGGCGGAGTCTGTGACTGCGGTCGAATCTAACCTCCGCCACACGCCTCTCTCCCGAGCATCGTTGGCGATCGCGGCCTTCTCGACGATCGTCGAATGGTACGATTTCACCCTGTACCTCTATTTCGCGACGGTCCTCGCCCGCGTCTTTTTCGGGCCGGGTGAAACATCTCTGCTGATCACGCTCGGCGGATTTGCCGTCGCCTATCTGATGCGGCCACTGGGAGCGGTCTTCTTCGGCCACATCGGAGACCGCAAGGGACGTCGGCATATGCTGCTGCTCTCCGTGGCCCTGATGACGGCTGCCATGTTCGTCACGGCCCTTTTGCCGACCTACGCTCAGATTGGCCCGGTCGCGGGACTGCTCTTGATCCTCTTACGATGCGTAATGGGGTTCAGCGTCGGTGGTGAGTACACCGGAGTTGTCGCTTACCTCCTGGAGGGCGCACCGACCCATCGGCGCGGACTCATCGCCTCCTCTGCCTCGGCGGCCAGTGAAGTCGGCGCGCTTCTCGCTGTCGGCGTTTCAGCACTGACCGTTGCGTCACTCACCGAGGCTGAACTCGCTAGCTGGGGCTGGCGCATTCCATTCCTAGTTGGTGCAGCACTTGCTGGAAGTGTGTGGATCGCGCGCTCCGCGATGGAGGAGTCGCCCGAGTTTCACCGTCAGCTCGCAGAGGAGACTGTTCCCACGAGCCCGCTGCGGCACAGTCTCGCCAATCATCGCGGGGCGATCGCCCGATCCTTCGCAATCTCCGCGCTCGGCTCGATCACTTATTACGTCGGAATTACCTATGTCCCCGCCTTCCTCACGTCCGCCGGGTCACTGAGCGAGAGCGAGGCGCTTTGGCTTTCGACCTTCGCAGCCGTGGCGGTCATCGTCGTGACTCCGTTCGTCGGGCTGGCGTCCGACCGCTTCGGACGAAAGCCGGTACTCCTCGTATTCGCAGCGGGAAGCGCTCTCCTTCCTTCGACGATGTTCTCGCTGATGGCGGGCGACTCCCACGGCGCGGCACTTCACGGGGCCCTGGTTCTGGCCGCTCTGGCCGGAGGGGTTAGCGCCGTCGGCGCAGTCGCGACGGCCGAGCAATTCCCAGGCGAGGGCCGCGTGACCGGACTGGCTCTCGGTGCGACCATGGCGACGGCGATTTTCGGAGGATTGACGCCCTATGTGGCGCAACTTCTGGTGGAGCGCACCGGATGGGCGATGGCTCCGGGAGCGATGATCGCGCTCGTGAGTCTTTTTGTTCTCCCCGTCTTTTTCACGATGAAGGAAACGGCTCCCCGGTGACGACAGCCTTTCTGTTCGATCTCGACGGCACTCTGGTGGACAGCGTCTACCAGCACGTCCGAGCCTGGCATCTCGCGCTCCGCGACGAGGGCATCGATCTATCGGTCTGGCGCATTCACCGGAAGATCGGGATGAGCGGCGGACTCTTCACCAACCAGCTCTTGCGAGAGCTCGGCCGCGAGGTGGATACCGAGACAATCAGCGATCTCCGGACCCGGCACGCCGATCATTACCTCACGCTTTCAAGCGAGGTACGGCCGCTGCCGGGAGCGATCGAGCTGTTACAGTCATTGACCAGGCTCAACCTTCCCTGGGCGATCGGAACCAGCGGCCGGATGATCACGGCCGAGCCCAACGTACGCAGCCTTGGCTTCTCCATTGACGACATCACTCTCGTGACGCGCGACCAGGTGAAATACGCGAAGCCTGACCCGGATTTGTTTGTCGAAGCAGCGCGACGACTCGGAACGACGACGCAAGGCTCCTACGTCATCGGAGACAGCATTTGGGACATGCTCGCGGCGGCTCGCTGCGGAGCGCTGGGCATCGGTCTTCTATCTGGCGGCTACGGACGCGAAGAGCTGATGGATGCCGGCGCTTTGCGAGTCTACGACGACCCGGCAGACATGCTTGCCCATCTGGATGAGATCGCGCCCCGTACCAAGGATTAAAGTGTCCAGCGATCGATCGCCTGATCCAGTTCGCGATCTCGCCACATGCCCTTGATGTCCGCCAGCGTGCCGCCGGGATTGAGAAGAACCGCGAGCTGCTCCGCGGAAAGCCTGCGATAAGCATCATGCGGAACGGCGCCGATGACGAGGTCGTACCTCTGTCCGCTCAGCTCGGTTAGCTCGAGATTCTGTTCGGCCAGAAGCTCCCCGGCATCGGCGAGCGGGTCGGCAACATCGACGGAGTGACCAAGCCACTGCAGCCTCCTTACGAGGTCGAAGCTGCGGCTGTTCCTAAGGTCCGGCACGTTTTCCTTGAACGTGACTCCGAGCACCAGAGCCCTGCCCGCTCTCGCTCCACGGCGGTCATGGAGCGTGTCGGCAATCCATGTGCCCATACCGTCATTCGTCCCGCGTCCGGCAAGGATCACCTGGGGGTCGTGGCCGAGCTGCTGTGCAAGATGGCTCAGGTAATAGGGATCGACGCCGATGCAGTGCCCGCCGACCAGGCCAGGTTCGAACGGCAGGAAGTTCCACTTGGTCTTTGCGGCGGCGAGCACGTCCCAGACGGACACGCCGATCTGCGAGAAGATCTGCGTGACTTCGTTCATGAAGGCGATGTTGATGTCGCGCTGTGCGTTCTCGATGGCCTTTGCGGCTTCGGCGGCCTTGATCGATGCGGCCGGAAAAACCCCTGCCGCTGTCACTGCGCCGTAAATGCCGGCCAGTTGCTGCAGGACTTCTTCGTCCTCGCCTGAGATGACCTTCGTGATCTTGTCCACGCTGTGGACTCTGTCGCCCGGATTGATCCGCTCCGGACTGTAACCGAGACGGAAATCCGAACCGCGCTTCAGCCCGGAAACTTGCTCGATCTCGGGACCGCAAATGCCTTCCGTCACGCCGGGATAGACCGTGCTCTCATATACGATCGTCGGGCGCTTCGAGGCATCGAGCGCTTCGGCTACGATGCGGGTTGCGGACAGCAGCGCGGCAAGGTCCGGCCGGTTCTGCTTGTCGACAGGTGTCGGAACGGTGACGATGTAGACGTCGGCGCCGACACACCCGTCCGGGGTGCTCGTCAGCTTCAGTGAGGAGGCAATCAGGTCGCCCTCTTCCACTTCGCGAGTACGGTCGAACCCTTCGCGCAGCTCGGCGATGCGGTTCGGGTCGATATCGAAGCCAATGACTTCGAAGTTCCGGGCAAGCGCTATGGCTAGAGGCAGGCCGACATAACCAAGGCCGACGACGATGATTCGCATTGTCGCGGACTAGCGTGCAGCTTTTGCGCCCGCATCCCCATTGCTGACCAGCTTAAGCCGCGTGCCGTTGATGCGGCCTCGACCCAGCCCGTAATATTCGAAGCCGGCGTCCTCAGCTTCCGAACGGTCGTAAACGTTGCGCAAATCGACGATCACTCGACCGCGCATGCTCTTAGCCATGCGATCCAGATCCAATGCGCGGAACTCGTCCCACTCAGTGACGATGACGAGGGCATCCGCATCCTTTGTCGCCGAATGAGCGTCCTTCGCGAAATCGATATCGGGAAGCAGGCCTTTGGCGTGGCTCATCGACGCCGGGTCGAAGGCGGACACAGTCGCTCCGCTGTCGACGAGCGCCTTGATCAAAGGGATCGACGCCGCGTCGCGCATATCGTCGGTGTTCGGCTTGAAGGCGAGCCCGAGAACGGCGATGCGCTTTCCCTCGACCGAGCCGCCGAGCGCCTTGACGATCCGTTCGTGCATGGTCGCCTTGCGATGGTCGTTCACCTCAACCACCGTCTTGACGATGCGCTGCTCGATACCCGCCTCGTTCGCCGTCTGCAGGAGGGCGAGCGTGTCCTTGGGGAAGCAGCTTCCGCCGTAGCCGGGGCCGGGGTGGAGGAACTTCGGGCCGATGCGATTGTCGAGACCAATGCCGCGGGCGACTTCCTGCACGTCCGCATCTACGGCTTCGCAGAGGTTCGCGATCTCGTTGATGAAGCTGATCTTCACCGCGAGGAATGCGTTCGCCGCATATTTGGTGAGCTCGGCGGTGCGGCGGCCGGTGAACAGGATCGGGGCCTTGTTGAGGAACAGCGGCCGGTAGATGTCGCGAAGCACCTCGCGCGCGGACTCATCCTCGGCTCCGACCACGATACGGTCCGGGTGCTTGAAGTCGGCGATCGCCGCGCCTTCGCGCAGGAATTCGGGGTTGGACGCGACGCTCGTACCGGCGGGCGCACCCTCCTTCTTCAGCAGGTCGGTGATCTTATCGCCGGTTCCAACCGGGACAGTCGACTTGGTCACGACGACCGCCGGCCCCTTCATGGCATGGGCGAGCTCGGTCACCGCATTGAAGACATAGGTAAGGTCCGCATGACCGTCGCCGCGGCGGGCTGGAGTTCCAACGGCAATGAAGATCGCTTCCGCACCATCCACGCCCTCGGGCAGGTCCGTGGTGAAGCTGAGCCGCCCTCGTTCCGCATTCGCCTTCACGAGCGCCTCGAGGCCCGGCTCCCAGATCGGCATGATGCCGTTCTTGAGGTTCTCGATCTTGCCGGCATCCTTGTCGATGCAGACGACGTCATGGCCGAAATCGGCGAAGCAGGCGCCGGAGACGAGTCCGACGTAACCGGTGCCGATCATCGCGATACGCATGCTTTACTCCTGAGGCGGGTGGGCTGGCGGCTCTTAGCTGTACGCAAGGAGAGACGCCAACCTTGTAGCCGCGACTGACCGAAAAGAGTACAGGGTCTCATCGCCGCCGCGGAGCGGCAAAGGGGTCGCGCCAAGGAGGCCGCCCATGGCAATCCACTGTCACAAACCCAGCTTGGTCCTTGCCGCAGCACTTCTCGCCGCGACGTCGGCAAATGCACGCATTGTCACGGTTACCTTCAACGCATCGAACTTCTCGGACCCGCTGGACATAGACAATTCCTACTACCCGCTCGTTCCGGGAACCACGCAGACCTACAAGGCCGACACGGTCGATGGCTGCGAAGTCGACGTTGTAACGGTCACGAATGACACTCGAGCGATCGTCGGAGTCACAACTCGCATCGTTCACGACACCGCCTACGAAGGCGAGACCTGCACCACCGACCCCGCCGCGCTTGCCGAAGACACACTCGACTATTTCGCGCAGGATAATTCCGGAAACGTCTGGTACTTCGGTGAGGATAGCTTCAATTGCCCCGTCTTCACCTGCGCACCGAGCAATGGCTCATGGCTCGCCGGAGTGAACAACGCCCAGCCCGGGATCATCATGCTCGCTCAGCCGCGGTCAGGCGACACATACTTCCAGGAACAGGCAGCTTCAGTCGCGCTGGACCAGGCGACGGTCAACGCGACCGGAGTGACGGCGAAACTCAAGCGCGAGGACGCCTTCGCGCCCGGCACATTCACCAATTGCATCGTCACCAAGGAATTCTCGACGCTTGAGAAGGGCTCGGTCGAACAGAAGACCTATTGCCCGGGCATCGGCAACGTCCTTGTCGAGGAGCATCATGGAAAGCTTCTGCGCTCCGAGCTGACCGGCGGCGCGGACCCGCTGAAGTTCCGGACGGTGCCGAAGCAGTAAGCTTATCGACACCACTGCCGTTTTTGTGAGCGGCAACCAGCGCTCTGGGCTATTACGATTGCATGACACTCGATCTCGATCGTGCCGTGCTTCTGCCAATTGATATTCAACAAGGGTTTGATGCACCGGGCTGGCCTCGACGCTGGAACACGAAGGCGGATGCTAACGGGCTTGCGCTCCTGCAGGCTTGGCGTGCGACGGAGCGTCCCGTCATTCACGTTCGTCACGACTCGGTTGAGCCAAATTCTACTCTTGCTCCTGGCACTCCGGGTAACGCGTTCCGGCCCGGGTTCGAGCCGCTCGACGGCGAGCCTCTCGTGACCAAGAGCGTAAACTCTGCCTTCATCGGAACGGACCTGGACCTTCGCCTGAAACGCCTCGGAGCGAAGCATGTCGTTACCTTCGGCATCTCCACCGACATGTGTGTGTCGACGACGGTGCGCACCGGCGCGAACATGGGCTGGGACATGATCCTGGTGCCTGACGCTTGCGACTGCTTCGACCTGCCCGATGGCAAAGGGGGGATGATTTCCGCCGAGGACGTGCAACGTGCGCATGTGGCGACGCTCGCCTTCGAGTTCGCGCGGATCATGACGACAGCCGAACTCACGAATTTGCGCGCTGCAGCCTAGGTTCAGCTAATCGCCTAGTTTTCGCCCGAAACTTACTATATTGGGCGCCGCTTCCCGATGGAAACGACAACTCTGCCTCGACCCCCGCGCGTGGGCCTAGTGTCGCTTGGCTGTCCCAAAGCTTTGGTGGACAGCGAGCGGATCATTACCAAGCTTCGCGCCGACGGATATCAGATGTCCCCCGATTATGCGGGCGCGGACGTCGTGCTCGTGAACACCTGCGGCTTCCTCGATTCCGCGAAGGAAGAGAGCCTGGAGGCGATCGGCGAGGCCATTGCGGAAAACGGCCGCGTGGTCGTCACCGGCTGCATGGGCAATGAAGCGGAGGTCATTCGTCAGCGCTTCCCCGACGTGCTCGCAGTCACCGGGCCGCAGCAATATGAGGAAGTGGTCTCGGCGGTGCACGAAGCCGCACCGGCGGCGACCTCGCCCTACATCGATCTGGTGCCGGAAGCTGGCCTCAAGCTGACTCCGCGTCATTACAGCTATCTGAAGATCTCAGAGGGCTGCAATCACCGCTGCAGCTTCTGCATCATCCCGAGCATTCGCGGCAACCTCGTCAGCCGTCGTCCCGACGCCATCCTTCGCGAGGCCGAGAAGCTGGTCGAGGCCGGCACGAAGGAATTGCTGGTCATCAGCCAGGACACGTCGGCCTATGGGGTCGACATCCGCCACCAGCCGCGCATGTGGAAGGCCAAGAATTCCGAGCAGGGACTCGAAGTCCGCGCCCACATGACCGATCTTGCACGTGAGCTGGGCAAGCTTGGGGCATGGGTGCGGCTGCACTACGTCTACCCCTACCCCCACGTCGACCAGGTCATCCCTCTGATGGCCGAGGGTCTGGTGCTGCCGTACCTCGACATACCGTTCCAGCATGCGAGCCCGAAGGTGCTCCGTTCCATGAAACGGCCGGCCAACGAAGCGAAGGTGCTTGAGCGGCTGAAGAACTGGCGCTCGATCGTGCCGGACATGGCCGTGCGCTCGTCCTTCGTCGTCGGCTTCCCCGGCGAGACCGAGGAGGATTTCCAGTATCTCCTCAACTGGCTCGACGAAGCGCAGCTCGACCGCGTCGGCGCGTTCAAGTTCGAGGCCGTTTCCGGCGCGGCCGCCAATGCCCTCCCCGATCCTGTTCCCGAAGAGGTGAAGCAGGAGCGCTACGAGCGCGTGATGGCCCTCTCCGCCCGCATCTCGGCCGACAAGCTCGCGGCGAAGGTCGGCAAGACTCTCGACGTCCTGATCGACGCGGTAGAAGATGAAGGCGCCAGCGGCCGCTCGAAGGCCGATGCGCCAGAGATCGACGGCGAAGTGCACCTGCGCGACGCGGGCCATCTCGCACCCGGCGATATCGTCAGCGTGAATGTCGAGGATAGCGACGAGCACGATCTGTTCGGTGTTCCTGCCTAACAGCACGGCGCTAGCTAGCGAACAGTCTCGACAGGAAATCAGCGGCCGTTAGGCTGACGGAATGCTCCGCTATTCCGCTGCGCTACTTGCGCTTGCCGCCGCCGTCCCAGCAACCGCCCAACCGCTCACCGCCGCAGAGATCACACAGATCGATCGTGCCGTGGCCAAGGCGCTCGCCGACACGTCGGTTCCCTCCGCGTCGCTCGCCGTCGTCCGCGACGGCAAGATCGTTCTCACCAAGGCTTACGGTAAAGCATCGGAAACGCTGACGGCCCAGCCCGATCTTCCCTACCAGATTGCGTCCAATTCCAAGCAGTTCACCGCCATGGCGCTCCTCCTGCTCGAGGACGAAGGCAAGCTTTCGCTGAACGACACCGTGGGGAAGTGGCTGCCGGAAGTAAGCAGCGGAGAGAAGATCACGATACGACAGCTTCTCAGCCACACGTCGGGCCTGCAGGACTTCTGGCCGCAGGACTACAGCTTCGCTGCCATGTCGCGTCCGGCGACTCCGCAGGATATTGTGAATGGCTGGGCGAAGAAGCCGCTCGATTTCCGGCCCGGCGACCAATGGCAATATTCGAACACGGGCTATGTCGTGGCCGGAATGATCGCCGAGAAAGCGTCGGGGGAGCCATTGCTGGCCTACCTGAAGCGCAAGATCTTCGATCCCTTGGGAATGAAAAGCGTTCACGACCTCGACGAGACCAATGGTCCTACCTTCCCTCACGGTTATGGACGCTACGCGCTGGGGCCGGTGCGGCAGGTGACACCGCCGGCGCCTGGCTGGCTCTGGGCCGCCGGTGAGCTGTCGATGACGGCCGAAGATCTTGCGAAATGGGACATCGCGAGGATCAACCGCGCACTCGTTCCCGCTGAAGATTGGGAAACGCAGGAGAAAACCATCGTCCTGAACAACGGCAAGGACAGCGGCTACGGCCTAGGCGTCTATGCCGGAACCGTGGATGGCCGCCGGCGGATCTCCCACGGCGGCGAATCCGTCGGCTTTCTGTCGACGAACCAGGTCTTCCCGGCTGAGCGCGCAGCCATCATCGTCATGACCAACAGCTGGTCCGGCGACGCCTATAGCCGCATCGTTCGCGATGTCGCCAAGATCGTGCTCCCCGCATCGGCCGCGCAGGATGGTGCGGTGACGGCGCAGGCGGCTCGCGCGCGAAGCGTTTACGATCAGTTGCGCGCAGGAAAGCTCGACCGATCACTGCTGACGGAAAACGCGAACTATTATTTCACTCAGCAAGCGATCGGCGATTATCGCGCGAGCCTCGCACCGTTCGGCGAGCCGCTCTCCTTCGAGCCTGACGGAAAACCTGTGCTCCGTGGCGGTTTCGTCATCCAGGGCTACACGATCAAATATCCCGGTCGGACTCTCGATCTTTCGACCTTCTACGAGCCAGGCGCGAACGGGCGCATCGAACAATTCCTTGTTTCTCCGGGCGAATAGCGCCTGCGATCACCTTTCGCTAAAGGCGCCAGCATGACCGATTTCTCAAAGCTGCTGGTCGCTGATCGCGGTCAAAAGGCGCGCCTCATCCATCTGGTGGACAAGCAAAGCTTTGACGAATGGGCGAAGGGCCGGCCAGCGGAAGATCGTGCGCTGCTCAAGGCGCACGCCTTCGATGGGAAAGTCGGCTTCGCCTTCGTGTTACTACCGCGCGAAGCTGAGGAATTCGAAGTGGTCAGCGCGGTCGCGGATGCGAAATCGCTCTCTCCATGGTGCCTTGCCAGGCTGGGCGAAAGCCTTCCCGAAGGTACTTACAAGCTCGCGGACGGAGAGCCCCGACAGGCGGCGCTGGGTTGGCTGCTCGCGCAGCATCGGTTCGATGCGTACCGAAAAGCGGACGACGCGGAGCGCGGACCTCGCGTTCTCCTGACAGGCGAACCTGCCAGGACGGATGCTTCGGTCCGTCTCGCCGAAGCGACGACCCTCGTTCGCGAGCTCGTGAACACACCTGCTGGCGATCTCGGGCCGGCTGAGCTCGAACAGGCTGTCCGCGATCAGGCCGACCGCATCGGTGCTGAGGTTCGAATTACATCCGGCGACGAGCTTGAGGCGGGATATCCTCTGATCGCCGCCGTAGGTCGCGCAGCGACCCGGGAGCGGGCCCCACGGCTAATCGAGATGGAATGGGGGAATCCTGGCCATCCTCGCATTGCCATCATCGGCAAGGGCGTCTGCTTCGACAGCGGCGGCCTCGACCTGAAGCAGCCCGCCTGGATGCGGCTGATGAAGAAGGACATGGGCGGGGCGGCGCATGCACTTGCTCTTGCGGGCCTGATTGCCGGCGAGAGAGTTCCGGTTCGGCTGCACCTCCTCATCCCTGCGGTCGAGAATGCCGTCGCAGGGAACGCTTTTCGCCCAGGCGACATCATCAAGTCACGGCAAGGACTTCAGGTCGAGATCGACAATACCGACGCCGAGGGCCGACTCATCCTGGCGGACGCTCTGGCAAAAGCTGGCGAAAGCGAGCCGCAGCTCATCATCGACTTCGCGACCTTGACCGGCGCCGCACGGACTGCCTTAGGCCCGGACCTTCCGGCATTATTCTCGAACGACGATGCGCTCGCAGGTCAGCTCGCCGCTGCCGGCACGGATGTGACGGACCCGATTTGGCGCATGCCCCTGTGGGATGCCTATGATGAGATGCTGAAAAGCGACATTGCCGATCTGGCCAACGCGGCAGGCGGATCCCCGATGGCCGGCGCAATCGTCGCGGCGATGTTCCTCAAACGCTTCGTTCCGAAAGACACGCCCTGGGCGCATTTCGACACTTATGCCTGGCGGGATGCTGCCAAACCGGGACGTCCCAAAGGCGGCGAGGCCCTAGGCTTGAGGGCAGCTTTTGCAGCACTAACAGCGCGTTATCAGCCGTCTTGAATGCCATCTCACAGGAATTTCTAGCCTTATTCTCAAGCCGAACTGCAACATTTCGCGATCTTGCCGGTTTACTTCGCGGTCAAGCGACGGACGGGAGAGAGTGCCGAAATGGGCGACGAATCGCTGGCTGGCTGGATGCGGGCACTGATCGCTTATGTGCGATCAGGCGAGCCGGACCTGACCAATCGCCAAATGGCGCTCCTCATGCTCGTTTATCTTACGCCTGGGCCGCACACAGTGCGGGGCCTCGCAAAGGTTCTCGGTGTCTCCAAACCTGTCGTCACACGTGCCTTGAACACTCTTGGCGCGCTCGGTTATCTGCGCCGCGAGCGAGACCAGGACGATCGGCGAAACGTGTTTGTCGTCCGTACCAGCAGTGGGGCTGATTTTCTTGAAGGGTTCAAACGAAACCTCCGCGAAAGCGACCGGGTCGCCGCGCAACACCGACCCGTTATCGGCCAGCAGCAGCCCGCATTCGCCCATCGTTGAGCAACACGCGCTTAGCGGGCCATCGGTTCGGCCTGATCCCCGCTTTCATGCATACAGACCCGATCTTGCCGACGTCGCTTTGGCGAGCAAGGTCATCGCGCCGCATTATGCGGAGCCCGTATCCAGGACAGTGATTGCGGGCACGCCCTTGCTTTCTGCTGCGTCGGAAGACGCCGAGAATATCGCTCTCATGGAGCCGGAAGACACGTTCAACATGCTCGACGACACGGTCGGTTGGGCGTGGGGCTATGCGGGCCGCGATCGCCTCGTCGGGTACGTTCGATCGGACGCTCTGGCCTGAAGCTACATTTCTCCGCGCTGCCGGCGAATTTCATACCAGCGCTGAACGTTTGCCTGATGCTGTGCAAAGGTATCAGCGAACACGTGACCGCCCGTACCGTCGGCGACGAAATAGATCGCCTTTGTCTCAGCCGGATTGAGAACGGCGGCAATGCTGTCTCGCCCGGGATTTGCGATCGGACCGATGGGAAGTCCGGGCCGGCGATAGGTATTGTAGCCAGTCTCCGCCATTAGCTCCGATCGCTTGATGCGCCGCCCAAGCGGCTTCCCGCGTGTAATGGGATAGATGACCGTCGGATCGGCATCCAGTTTCATGCCCATGCGGAGGCGATTGCAATAGACACCCGCGACCATCCTCCGCTCGGACGCTTTTCCTGTTTCCTTCTCAACGATCGAAGCTAGGACCACGGCCGCTTCACGCGTCCCGACTGGACATTTGCCGCTATTCTTCGGCCATAGCTGATCGAGGGTCCTCGTCATTGCCGCCTGCATGCGCTTGACCACTGCCGCGCGCTCTTCACCGCGCTCGAAGCTGTAGCTGTCCGGGAGAACCGATCCTTCGGCGATTGACGGAGTGGCTCCGGTCAGGAGCTTGTTGGCCGCCAGCCGTTCCTCGACGATGATTGACGGCATCCCCTCAGTAACAGTGACCAGCCGCTGGACGGGCCGCCCATGCTGAAGCAAATCGACGATGTTCGCGGCGCTCGCGCCTTTCGGAACTTCGAACTCACCAGCCTGGATCGAGTCCGACGATGCGAACAGTCGCACGCCTACTCTGAAAATCTGTGAGGATCGGATAACTCCACTTCGCTCTAGCGGAATGGAAATGGCCGCAAGCGAGCTGCCCTCGGTAATGACTATGGTCGTCGGGCGCTGGGCAGGGCCGGGTCCGTACCACGACCATAAGACCGCCAGAAGCGAAATGCCTACGACGATCGATATCCCCAGCGCCGTCCGGCGCCAGAGCGAACGCATCATACTGCCTTCATGATCAGCGAGGCGTTCGTGCCGCCAAAGCCGAAGCTGTTGTTCAGCACGGCGCGCACGGTGCGCTCCTTGGCCTTATGCGGGACGAGGTCGACCCCGGACGTTCCTTCGCTGGGATTGTCGAGGTTCAGCGTCGGCGGGACGACCTGGTCGCGAAGTGCCAAGATGCAGAAGATGCTCTCGACCGCGCCCGCGCCGCCGAGCAGGTGACCGATGGCGGATTTCGTCGAACTCATCGAAAGGCTGCCGATCGCGTTGCCGAAAAGCTTGCGCACTGCCCCGAGCTCAAGTTCGTCGCCAAGCGGCGTCGAAGTGCCGTGCGCGTTGATATAGTCGATGTCGGACGGCTGGAGCCCGGACTTGCGAAGAGCCATCTCCATCGAGCGATAGGCACCCGAGCCTTCGGGATGGGGCGCAGTCACGTGGTGCGCGTCACCGGAAAGACCGTAACCAATTACTTCCGCGTAGATTTTCGCTCCGCGCGCCTTGGCATGCTCATATTCCTCGAGCACGACAACGCCGGCGCCTTCGCCCATGACGAAGCCGTCGCGGTCCTTGTCGTAAGGGCGGCTCGCCTTTTCGGGCTGATCGTTGAACTGCGTGCTTAGCGCCCGGGCCTGTGCGAAGCCGGCGATTCCGATCGGACAAATGGTCGCTTCCGCTCCGCCGGCAAGCATAATGTCGGCGTCGTCCATGGCGATCATGCGGGCCGCGTCTCCGATCGAATGCGCCCCCGTCGAGCATGCAGTCACCACGGCATGGTTCGGCCCCATCAGCCCGTACTTGATCGATACCTGGCCCGAGATGAGATTGATCAGCCGGCCGTGGACGAAGTGCGGGCTGACCCGGCCCGGACCGTTCTGGAAGAGGTTGACGCTCTCCTTTTCGATTCCCGGAAGGCCGCCGATGCCCGAACCGATCGAAACGCCGGCGCGAAACTTCGTCGCCTCGTCCATTTCCGTCAGCCCGGCGTCCTCAATGGCCTGACCGGCCGCGTCGATTCCAAAAACGATGAAAGGGTCGACTTGGCGCTGAATCTTGAAGTCGACGCGCGTGTTGGCGTCGAATCCATATTCGTGGTCGGCCGGCTTCACCTCGCAGGCGATGCGGCATTTCTGGTCGCTGGCGTCGAACTTCGTGATCGGTCCAGCGCCGCTCTTGCTCGCCAGGATGTTCTTCCAGCTCGTCTCGACGTCGCCGCCAAGCGGCGTAACGAGGCCCAGTCCAGTCACCACGACACGGCGCATGCTCTCACTCCAAAATACAACAGGCTCAAACCCTTTACGGGCTGAGCCTGTCGAAGTCTTAGCTCTTACCAAGCCCCGAGACGGGCTCGGGGCCGCGGCAGTTCAGCCCTTGTTCTGGTCGATATATTCGATCGCGTCGCGAACGGTCGTGATCTTCTCGGCCGCATCGTCCGGAATCTCAACGCCAAACTCCTCCTCAAACGCCATCACCAGTTCGACGATGTCGAGGCTGTCGGCCCCCAGATCGTCGATGAAGCTCGCGTCCTCGGTGACCTTGTCCTGTTCAACACCGAGATGTTCGACGACGATCTTCTTCACGCGATCGGCAGTCTCGCTCATGGGAAGCTTCCTCCGTTTTGTCCTAATTTTGGCCTGCCCTAGCTCCGCGCTTGGCATGCGGCAAGTGTGACCGTCATTGCGAGAAGCACAGCGACGAAGCAATCAGCTCACGTTTGCTGGATTGCTTCGCTACGCTCGCAAATGACGATGGGTGATTCACGCTCACTGACTTCTGGCGAGATCACGCTGGCGCGCTCCGTCTTCGGT
>JBKPKE010000162.1:0-28200 GCA_046730955.1 Pseudomonadota bacterium | reverse complement strand
TCATCGCCTTCCTCAACACGCACAGCGACGCTCCGAAGCCGCTTCCCGCGGCGCCGGCCGAAGCGGCTGCCGCGCCGAAAGACGACAAGGCTGCGACGACAACGCCGGGCACCGGACCCGAGCAGCCGGGCCCGCAGAAGGCGGAAAAGGAACCCGCGGCAGACCTGAAGCCGGGCGGCGGCGACGCCAAGCCGGGCGCAGGACCCGCCAAGAACTAGGCCCTACTCGGCCGCGGCGTCCTTTTGACGCGGCGGGGCGGAATCCAGTTCATAGAAGCGCTCAACGAACTGCCACGCCTCGGAGGCATCCTCGCACCAGTGGAAGATGTCCAGGTCGTGCGGCGCGATCACGCCTTCCTCGACCAGCGCATCAAAGTTGATCACGCGAGTCCAGAATTCGCGCCCGAACAGCAGCACCGGCAGCGGCCGCACCTTCCCCGTCTGGATGAGCGTCAGAAGCTCGAAGAATTCGTCGAAGGTTCCAAACCCGCCCGGGAATACAGCAACCGCGCGCGCGCGAAGCAGGAAGTGCATCTTCCGAAGCGCGAAATAGTGGAACTGGAAGCTGAGGTCCGGTGTGACGTAGGGATTCGGCAGCTGCTCGTGCGGAAGAACGATGTTGAGCCCGATCGTCTCGGCGCCAGCTTCGACCGCGCCCTTGTTCGCAGCCTCCATGATCGACGGTCCGCCGCCCGAACAGACCACGAAGCGTCGCAGTCCTTCCTCGTCACGGTCGCAACTGCTGGCGAGCCGTGCGAGCTCCTGCGCAACATCGTAATAGTGCGATTTAGCCTTCAGCCGCTCGGCGATGGCCCGCTGCCGATCGTCGGTCGCTCCGGCCACGAGCGCGTCGGCCAGCGACGGCTCCGGGATTCTCGCCGACCCGTAGAAAACGAACGTCGAGCCGATCCTGGCTTCGTTCATGAGAAGCTCGGGCTTCAAAAGCTCGAGCTGGAAGCGAACGGGCCGCAAATCCTCCCGCAAAAGGAAGTCGATATCCTGGAACGCGAGCTTGTAGGCGCCGCTTTCGGTCTGCGGACTCGAAGGGACGTGGCGCGCGGCTTTCGCGTCCACTTCAGATGTCGGGAAAATACGCTTGGGGGGTACAGCTTCAACCATTGCCGTGCGGCTTAGCCGAGGCTGCCCCCAACCCCAAGAGGCTACTGAGCCACCTTTTGCCGAGGAGCGCTCCAGTCGATCCGGCGCGTTCCGTACATGACTCCGGCAAGTGCGGCGAAGAGCAGCAGCGAGCCGATTAGAAGCGAGAAGGCTTCGAGACTGAGCAGGATGTAGAGGACGGCGTAGAGCGCCACGAGCAAGCCGCCAATGAACCATGCCCGCTTCCAGCTACCCAGAACTGCGGCGGAATAGGCCGTGTTCAGCCCGGCAATCGCGGCGGAGGCGAGAATGTAGGCGGCCGTGAAGCCAATGACCTCGGCAAAGGCAAGCAGAAGGACGAAGAACAGCACGATCGCCGCGCCCATCAGCAAATATTCGACTGCGGACACGCGAACGCCCGCGATTACGTCGAACATCAACAATGCGAGAAAGGTGAAACCGATGAAGAGGAAGCCGTACTTCGTCGCGCGGTTGACCTGCGAATAAAGGTCGACCGGCTGGATCAGGCTGATGCTCGCAACCTGCGGCACGCTTGCGTCGCGCGGGCCACTGTAAGCGCTCGTCGTGATGGGCGGCACCTTCTCGACGACATTGCTCTGTCCGGCGTCGCCGGTCGTCACCAGCGACTTGCCTAGCGCAAGGTTGCCGATGCGGTAGGTCGCGTCGAATCCGCGGGCACTCACTCGTCTTTCGCCGGGGAGGAAGTCACCGCCGAAGCTCGGGCTCGGCCAGGACGAATGTACTCTCCAGACAGTTGATCCGGCCTGCGGAGCCAGAGTCAAAGCCTGGTTTCCGCGCAAGTCGAACTCGAACGAAACCGCGATGGGATTGGTCGGCAGCGCCGCCGCATCGATCCAGGCAAAGAAACCGCGCCCGCCGCTGCTTCCGCCGCCTGGCTGCAGGCGCAACTGCTGTCGGTTAGCCCCGACCGTCGGATTGGCGCCCAGCCCCCGAGGATCGCTGATCCCGAAGCGCAGCTCGGCACGACTGAGATCCATTTTCGCCAGCTCGACACCTGAGCGGGCAAGGTCCGGCGGCAGCTTGAAGGCGGCGCTTCCCTTCATGTGCGCGTCGTAGACGACCGCTTCGTAGATCGACCTTTTACGAACCTGCGGCCGTAGCTCAGTCGCATATTCCGAAACCTCGGGCGACAAAGTCAGCTCGCGCATTACGTCGCGGCTGCGCGTCACGCTCTGGCCATTCTCGACGACAGTCTCCTGCGTCGTCGCTCGATATGGAATCACGAGAACCGGGCCGGAAATCGCCTGCGCTCCGCCCCAACCTTCTGTGATGGAGGCGGTCGCCTGTTCCGACTGAGTCTGCCGGTCGTAGACGAGGAGCCAGACCGAAAAGAGCGGAATTGCGAGCGCGGCGCCGACGAGGATCGCCAGCAAAAGCTTGAATCCCGGTGTGCGTTCACCTTCGAATTTCGGCACCATGACCCTCCCGTCATTCATCTCGCAAATCCTGCCTCAAACCGGCGTTACCGGCATGAGCAAGTCGTGAGGATTTGCTGAAAAACGCCTCGTGCGCTCAGGTCTGCGGGAGGAGTGGCTTGCAGTAAAGCTGCTGCTCCTCCGGCGAGCTGCGCAGGCGCGAAGTCAGATAATAATCGGCCGCCTCGCGCACATATTGCCGATGCGTTTCGTCGATGAACTTGGCCGCGTCTTTCTCCCATCCCGCGACGCACTGCTCCTTGGGTGCACTCGATCGTCCGCAATCAACGAAGTTCGAAAACGCCGTCGCCCAGGCGGTGAAATCCGCGCGCGTCATTACTTGCCCGTGGCCCGGGATCAGCGTCGTGAACGGAGTCCGCTCGATTTCGCCCAAGGCCTTGAGCCAACCGTCCGGGCAGGCCGTGTCCATGAAGGGTACAATGTCGACGACGAGATCTCCCACGATGGCGAGCTTTGCCTTTGGATCGTAGAGCCAGACGTCGCCCTCGGTTGCGGCGAATTTGGCGAGACGCACCTCCAGTCTACGCCCCGCGATCTTCATCTCGCCCGTTGCGCTGACCACGTGGTTGGGGCGGATGCGCTCGGGATGATCGATCACTGCCCGCCCGCGCAGGATCTGATCCCTGTCAGCCGCCGATGTCTTCGGGTCCGCGAGCATCTTGTCCGCGTTCGCCCGCCCCTTCTTGAGATAGGTCGCAAGCGCGCCTTCAAGCGCGTTGCTCGCGTAAACCTCGACGTGCGGATAGGCCTGCCTGATGTCCCAATTGCCGGTCGTATGATCGAGATGCCAGTGGCTGTTCACGATCGCAGCGATCGGCCTGCCCCGTTCCTTTGCGAAATCGAGGATCGCCTTGGCATGCCCGGGATGACGTCCGGTATCCACAACGATCAGCCCGTCGGGTGCGTCTAGGATGATGCTGTTGCCGTCGGGACCTTTGTCGAGGGGAACGGCACCGGGGATCAGATGATAAGGCTCCGCGGCTGCGCAGCCTGCAGCCGCAAGCAGCAATAGGGCCAATCCGAACCTGCGCATCGGCATGTCTCCCCCGTTCTACGGAAGATCAGGCGATCACATCCGGTCCGATCAATCCTCGTTCGTCAGCCGATCCTGTCCGCGCGACGAACGGTAGTCCAGCGCGAATGCCAGTGCCGCTCCGCACGCGGCGAAGATCAAAGCGAAGCTGAGGTTCAACGACAAATCGACGCGCCACCAGGCCGGTCGCTTGTCCTCGGCCGTCAGCAGGTAAAGCAATCCCCACCCGATGATTGCCGGGACCGTGCCGATGAGCGTCGACGGCACGATGCGCCAGTCGAATTTATAGACCGCTGCGAAGGCCGCTGCCGCACCAACCACGTACAGCAGCCACAGGATCGTCTCGTTCAATAGACGCGCGCCTTCGGCTTGATATACTGGATCTCGTCGGTGAGCGTGAAATCGTGCACCGGGCGATAGTCGATTTTCACCGAGCCGCCGTTCCCGCCCCAGCCTTCGAACCAGGCGTCGGTGTGCTTCATCCACTTCTTGTCGTCGCGCTCGGGATAATCCTCGTGCATGTGCGCGCCGCGGCTTTCCTTGCGGTTTTCGGCGCAATGGATGGTGACGACCGCCTGCGCGATGAGATTATCCAGCTCGAGAGTCTCGACGAGGTCGCTGTTCCAGATGAGGCTACGGTCGCTGACGCGAACGTCCTGCATCTTCTTGTAGACGGCGTCGATCTTCGCGACGCCCTCGGCCAAGGTGCGATTGGTACGGAACACAGCGCAGTCGGCCTGCATCGTCCGCTGCATTTCGAGCCGAATTTCAGCCGTCGGGCTGTCGCCCTTCGCATTGCGGAAATGGTCCAGACGCGTGAGTGCCAGTTCACCGGCGTCTTTAGGAAGCTCCTTCTGCGCCGCATTGGCCTTCAGCGTCTCGCCGAGGCGCAGGCCAGCCGCGCGGCCGAATACGACTAGGTCGATGAGGCTGTTGGAGCCGAGCCGGTTGGCGCCATGAACCGACACGCAGGCCGCTTCGCCGACGGCGTAGAGGCCACGAACCACAGCGTCGGGATCGCCGTCGCGCAGGGTGATGACTTCGCCGTGGAAGTTCGTCGGAATGCCGCCCATGTTGTAATGCACCGTCGGAGCGACAGGAGCCGGTTCGCGCGTGAGATCGACGCCGGCGAAAGTCTTTGCCGTCTCGGTGATGCCGGGAAGTCGTTCCGCCAGTACCTTCGGATCGAGATGGTCGAGATGAAGGAAGATATGGTCCTTGTTCTCGCCGACGCCGCGGCCCTCGCGGATCTCCATCGCCATCGATCGTGACACGACGTCGCGGCTGGCGAGGTCTTTCGCATGCGGAGCATATCGCTCCATGAAGCGCTCGCCTTCGCTATTCGTCAGATAGCCGCCTTCGCCGCGCGCACCCTCGGTGATGAGGACGCCCGCGCCGTAAATGCCGGTCGGATGGAACTGCACGAACTCCATGTCCTGCAGCGGCAGTCCGGAGCGGAGCGCCATCGCATTGCCATCACCCGTACAGGTGTGAGCGCTCGTCGCCGTGAAATAGACCCGACCGTAACCCCCGGTCGCGAGGACAACTGCCTGCGCGCGGAAGCGATGCACCGACCCATCGTCCAGGCACAGAGCCATCACGCCGCGGCACTCGCCATTCTCCATGATAAGGTCGAGCGCGAAATATTCGATGAAGAAGTCGGCGTCGTACTTGAGGCTTTGTTGGTAGAGCGTGTGAAGCATAGCATGGCCGGTACGGTCGGCAGCCGCGCAGGTGCGCTGCGCAGCCGGTCCCTCGCCCATGTTCTGGGTCATTCCGCCGAACGCGCGCTGGTAGATCTTGCCGTCGGCCCGGCGGCTGAACGGCATCCCAGCATGCTCGAGCTCGATGACTGCTGCCGGCGCCTCGCGACACAGATATTCGATGGCGTCCTGGTCGCCGAGCCAGTCGGACCCCTTAACCGTATCGTACATGTGCCAGGTCCAATGATCCGGACCCATGTTGCCGAGGCTGGCCGCGATGCCGCCCTGTGCAGCGACGGTATGGCTGCGCGTCGGAAAAACCTTGGTGATGCAGGCGGTCTTCAGTCCCTGGTTCGCCGCGCCCATCGTCGTGCGGAGGCCCGCTCCGCCGGCGCCGACCACGACGACGTCATAGGTGTGATCGATGATCTTGTAAGCGCTCAAGCTGCAGCTCCGAATACGACCTTGCCCAGCGCGAACAACGACAGCGCGGCGCCTCCGACCGCGAGAAAGAGAAGCAATGTGTTCAGCGCGAAATTATCGCCCGGCTCATGGACGTAATCGTCGACCACGACCTTCATTCCATCGAGGCCGTGCCGGAAGGCTGTGATGACGAACAGGGCCATCGGAACGGCGCCGAGCGGCTGGCGGAGCCATTCCGTCACTGTCGGGTGGTCGAGCGCCGGAAGCATCAGCAACGATGCGATCAGCCAGGTGCCCAGAAGCAGAAGAGCAATGCTGCTCACCCGCTCACCGATCCAATGCTCGCCGCCTTCGCCAGCCGATCCCAGGCCGCGAACCTTTTTCAGCTCCGTTGAGCTGTTGCCGAGGCTCATTTCGCGCCTCCCAAGATGTAGAACCAGAGCGCAGCGGTCAGGACGACGGACCCGATGATCGTCAGGTTCGCGGACGTCTTGTTTTTGCCGATCTCGAAATTCTCGCCCGTGTCCATGACCAGATGGCGGATTCCGGAGAGCGTGTGCTGAAAGAAGGCCCAGGTCAGGCCGATCAGCACGAACAGTCCGAACCACTGCCCCGCGAGCCTGCTGAAGTTCGCATAAGCGTCGCTGCCGCCGGAGAGAGCGAGCAGCCACCAAGTGAGGACCGCAAGGCCCGCGACCGTTAATGCCCCTCCGGTAATGCGGTGCAGGATGGAAACCGTCATTGCCGGGCCCCAACGCCAGACACTGAGGTGCGGCGACAGGGGTCGCGCGCTCTGTTCGGCCATTCGGCAAATTCCTCTTTTCGAAGTCTGGAGGCCGCTTAAGCGCCGCCTCCAAAGGAGGCAAGTTTCAGCCGCAGGTTCGCGGGGCCTAACCGGGTCTTAACCATTGTCCTGCCATGTGGGCCGCAAGACGAAGGCTTTCAAAAAGAGAGTGTGGGAATGAGAGGCGACATCGGACATCTGCAGCGCCTGACCGACGAGCAGGTGACCAGCCGGCTGACGGCCTATGCCGACGGCGGGCGCTTCCAGGAAGCGATGCGCTGGCTTTGGGACCAGGCCGGCGACATTATCGAGGATGCCACCCGCAAGCATTTCGGCGACCAGGTCGCCAAACTCAATCGCGAGCATTTCACAAAGCCGGTGAACCAGTCCTGGGTGCGCGCAACGGCCGAACAGGGCGTCGTCATGTATTCGGGAAAGCTCAGCGTCCCCGACTTCATCGCCGCTCATTGCAACATGTCGCGCGACATCATCCGCAAATTCGAGGAGCGTTTCGAGGGTCGCGTTGAAGAGAAGCTCGCAGCCATCGACACGTTCAATCGCGCACTCGCCTTTGCCGAAGACATCATCCTTGCACAGATTGCATTGCTCGAAGCCAACGCCGCCGCCGACGCGCGCGGCCGTCAGAGCGAGCAGTTCGAGCGCCGCGTGAGCGAGCTCGTCCGCGCCAGCACCGATCAGTCCAAGTCGCTCACCGAGCGCACGCGCGCCACGGCCACCTCGACCCGAGGCATGCTCGGCAAGACGAGCGAAGTCGCCGCGGCCGCTGAGCAGTCGGCCGTCGCCATGCGTGAGGCGGCCCAAACCGCAGCTGGCCTCATCCGCGCAATCGAAGATGCGCGGACCGAGGTCGAAGTCGCAGCGGACGTCGCGGTCCGCGCCGGCGACCAGGCAAGCGAGGCGGTCAAGGTCAGCCAGGCTTTGTCCAGCCACGTCGAGGCGATCGAATCGATCCTCAGCCTGATCCGGGACATTGCCGGCCAGACGAACCTCCTCGCGCTCAATGCCACGATTGAGGCGGCTCGCGCCGGTGACGCAGGCCGCGGTTTCGCGGTCGTCGCGCAGGAAGTGAAGAGCCTGGCGTCGCAGACCGCGCGCGCCACCGACGACATCACTGCCAAGATCACTGCGATCCAGCAGGCGACCAAGCAGACCGTCGATGCCAACGGTTCGATCCAGACGACCGTCGAGGAGGTCCAGTCCTCCGCCGATCGCATCCGCCAGGCGATGGAGCTCCAGGCGCAGACCGTGACGATGATCACTGCGGCCGTCGACGAGACCGCGCTCGCGGCGGACTCGATGAGCTCGACGATCGCCGCGATCCGCAGCGACACGGAGAATGTCGCCAAGGACATCGATCAGGTTGAGCAGGGCTTCGGCAAGTTCGCCGAGCAGATCGGCGATTTCGCGTCAAAGACGAAAGAGTTCGTCACTCGCGTCGCAGCCTGACTTCCCGCGCCGCAACTGCGGCGCTAGGCGGATGCCATGAACATCCTCGTCACGGGAGCGAGCCGCGGAATCGGCGCGGCGACCTTTGAGCTGCTTAAATTCCGCGGTCACAATGTCGTCGGCCATTCCACCAGTGGCAGCGATGACCTGATCGCTGGCGACCTTACGGACCCGACTACGCCGGGAAAGATTTGGTCTGAGGCGCTTGATCGGCTCGGCGGGCGCATCGACGCGCTAGTCAATAATGCCGGTGTTTACGAAGCCGTGGACGCTGCCGCGTCACACCAGGAGTGGCAGGAAGGCTGGTCCCGCACGCTGCGGATCAACCTTCAGGCGCCCGCCGACCTCTGCCGGCTGGCTGTGGCGCACTTCCTCGGGAACGGCGGTGGACGGATCGTAAATGTTGCAAGTCGCGCGGGGTGGCGCGGCGACAGTCCGCAGCACTGGCACTACGCTGCCTCCAAGTCTGCGCTGATCGGTATGACCAAGACGATCGCGCGGGCCTACGCCGCTGAAGACATTCTGGCGTTCGCCGTAGCGCCCGGTTTCACGGTCTCGGAGATGACCGAGGAATATCTGCAGGGCCGAGGCGGCGCGGCGATCGTCGCCGACATCCCGCTGGGACGAGTTGCTTCGACCGCCGAAGTCGCGGAGGTCATTCGATGGCTCGCGACCGAAGCCCCGGCTTCCTCGACCGGTTCAACCATAGACGTCAATGGAGCCAGCTATGTTCGCTAGCCTTCTTCTGGCACTCGCGGCAGGAGCCGGTCAGCTCTCCATCCCGCTGGGAAAAGCTCCGCCGCATGTCGAGCAACCGCGCGCGCCGGTTCAAACGGCAGGGCCCTCTTTCGCCCGCATTTGCGAAGGCTCGGATGACTGGAACAAACCGGCACCTCCAGTGCGAATCCATGGAAACACTTATCTCGTCGGTACATGCGGCGTCTCTTCGATCCTCATCACCGGCACGGACGGCGATATCCTCATCGATGGCGGCACCGAGGAAGCCGCGGACCTGATTGCGGACAATATCCGGAGACTCGGATTCAAGCTGAGCGACATCAGGATCATCCTCAACAGCCACGAGCATTTCGACCATGTCGGCGGCATCGCGCGTCTGCAGCAACTCAGCGGAGCCCAGCTCTTCGCTTCTCCGGCAGCCGCCAAGGTCTTCGAGACAGGTACCGCAGGCACAGGGGATCCGCAGGCTGGCATGAACAAGCCGTTCCCCTCCGCCAAGGTAGACCGCATCCTTCGCGATGGAGAAACCGTGCGGCTCGGCAACCTCATGCTGACAGCGGTAGCAACGCCGGGCCATACCCCCGGCGCACTGACCTGGCACTGGGTGAGCTGCGACGGCGGCGTGTGCCGGAGCATCGTCTATGCGGACAGCCTTACGCCCGTCAGCCGCGACAATTATCGATTCAGCGATCAGCCGGAATATGTTGCGGCATTCCGCGCAAGCCTCGCCAAGGTCGCGGCACTCGATTGCGATATCCTCGTGACCCCGCACCCGTCGGCCAGCAACATGGTCAAGCGCATGGCCGCTCGGTCGTTCGAGCAGGAGAATGGCTGCCGTGATTATGCGGCCATGCTTACGAAGGCGCTCGACGAAAGACTGGCAAAGGAAGCCGCCGCCAAATGAGTTGGCGGGCCACGGTCGCTTGCACGCGAGAGCAAGGCGAAAGGGTCGCCGACGCAGAAGACCTTTTCCCAATGAGCGCCGTCCAGCCGGTCGTCGTTGCCGACGAGCCAGACGAGAGCCGTCCTGACGACTGGGTTATTCACGCTTACTTCGATCAAAAGCCGACCGAAGGAGAGGTCGACCGCCTGCGCGAACTGGGAAGCGGCCAACCGGAACTGGAGCATCTGGAGGATACGATCGATTGGGTGACTAGAAGCCAGTCGGGCCTTCAGCCAATCCGAGCCGGCCGCTTCTTCGTGCACACACCGATGTATTTCGCCGACCGCCCTTCCGACACGATCAACTTTGAGATCGACGCAGGACTTGCGTTCGGTACCGGACAGCATGCGACGACGGCAGGCTGCCTGGACGCCCTGGACAAGCTTCAGTGCAACGGTTGTGGATTTGCAAACGTTGCCGATGTCGGCACCGGGTCGGGCCTGCTCGCTTTTGCAGCACTGGCGCTCTGGCCGAAGGCGAAATGCATCGCGACCGACATCGATCCTGTCGCAATCGACGTCTCGCGCGACAATGCAGCCATCAACGGAGTGAATCTGGGCCATAGCTCAGGCGACTTATTGCTCGCCGTTGCCGACGGGATGGATTCACCGCTGCTGGCCGCGCGAGCGCCATTCGATCTCATTATCGCCAACATCCTTGCCGGCCCTCTGATTGAGCTGGCGCCTGCATTTGCGGGAGCACTTACGCCCGGCGGCACGATCATCCTCGCCGGTCTGCTCGACAGCCAGGCGAAGGCGGTATCCCAGGCATACGAAGCACTTCAATTGAAACTCATGGATAAGGGAACCGGTGAGTGGCCGGTCCTCGTGTTGAAAGGGCCGACTGAATAATGAGCCTCTTGTTCGCCGCACTGGTCGCGACGCAAGCCACCCCCGCAACCGCTCCCGTCACCGAACCCCCGAGGGCGGAAGCGCAGGCGAAGGCGGTTCCGCCGGCGAAGCCTGATAAGAAGGAACCGACCAAGCCCATCTTCCAGCCGACCGAGGTGAGGTCGACCGGATCGGTCAGCGTCGGCGGCCGCCGCATCGCGTATAACGCCGTGGCGGGGACCTTGGTCGTACATTCGAAGGGATGGGACGACACGGAAGCTCTCGAGGCCGCCGCCAATCCGGGCAAGGAGGATGAGGACAAGGACGACAAGCCCAAGGCCGAAGCGTCCATGTTCTACACCGCTTATTTCCGCAGCGGCGCACCTTCCGCGAACCGGCCGATCACTTTCCTGTTCAACGGCGGTCCAGGTTCATCGACGGTCTGGTTGCACATGGGCGCCTTCGGCCCGCAGCGGGTCCAGACGCTCGATGAACGGCACACGCCCGCGCCCTACAGCCTCGTGAACAACGAACAGACCCTGCTCGACGTAAGCGATCTCGTTTTCATCGATGCACCGGGCACGGGCTTCAGCCGCATCGCCGGAAAGCAGAAGGAAAAGGCCTTTTACGGCGTCGACCAGGACATTGACGCCTTCGCCAAGTTCATCACCCAGTTCCTGTCGAAATATGGCCGGTGGGACTCGCCGAAATATGTGTTCGGGGAGAGCTACGGAACAATGCGCGGGGCCGGCCTCGCGTTGGCGCTGCAGAAGAGCGACGTCGACTTGAGCGGCCTGATCTTGCTCTCCGACATCCTCAACTGGGATCTCATGCCCGACGACCCGCAGATCAATCCGGGCGTCGACCTGCCCTATGTCGTGTCGCTTCCGACCTATGCGGCAACGGCATGGTATCACAATCGGGTGGCCAACCGGCCGGCGGAGCTGACGTCCTTCCTCGCCCAGGTCGAAGCCTATGCGACGGGCGAATATCTGCAGGCTCTGAGCAAGGGGAACACGCTCGCGGAGGATGAGCGGCAGCGTGTCGCACAGCAGTTGTCGGCTTACACCGGCCTGTCCGTGCCTTACCTGCTGAAATCCAATCTGCGCATCGAATATGGCGCCTTCCAGAAGGAGTTTCTTGCCGGTCAGGATACGACCGTGGGGACGCTAGACACGCGCTTCGTCGGAGCGACCATCGACCCCCTGAGCAAGACGGCGAGCTACGACCCGCAGAGCGCCGCGATCGGCGCCGCTTATGTCGGGGCGTACAATGGCTACGTCCGCGAGAAGCTGCGCTACGGCGAAGGCGTCGAGTTCAAGTCCGGCATCGATATCTACGGCGACTGGGACTACAAGCACCAGCCGCCGGGCGCGGACAAACCATTGATTGCGCTACCGAACGTCCTTCCCGATCTCGCGGTCGCGATGAAGCAGAACCCCAATATGAAGGTGATGGTCAACGGCGGATATTATGACGTCTCGACGCCCTATTTCGCGGGCAGGTATGAGCTTCGGCACCTGCCGGTCCCCGCAAGTCTCTCAGCCAACATCGAGTATCATTACTACGAGTCAGGGCACATGGTGTACGCGCACCATCCTTCGCTCGTTGCCATTCATGACAACGTTGCCGACTTCATCCGGCGGACGAGCAACGCCCGCTAGTTGAGAACTAGACTCGGCGGGCTCGGAACACGACCCGGTAAATGATCAACAGCAGAATCGCGCCGGCGGTTGCGATCAGGATATTGACGATATTGCCACCGCCGAGGCCCAATTTGCTCGCGATGAAACCGCCCAGCAATCCACCCGCAATGCCGATCAGGATGGTGACGATGATACCGCCGGGATCGTCCCCAGGCATGATCCATTTGGCCAGGACGCCCGCGATCAGGCCAACGAGAATCCAGCCGATGATGCCATATTCCATGTCTCGCTCCTTCCGAGTGACCGGCAAAAACGCATCTGCAAGGGCAGGCACTTCCGCACCATCGGGAGAAACCCCGCCCCGAAAGTGAGGCAGAAGCGGGCAAGTTAGGCGACAAGCTCGGTAAACTTCCCAAGGTCGATGTTCCCGCCCGAAACCACGCAGACGATGGGCCCTTCTCCAGCTTGACCAGTGAGGGCAGCCGCCAGAGCCAAGGCGCCTGCTCCCTCGGATATCGTTCGCGTTTTCTCGGCGATCAGGCGCATGGCCTCGGCGGTCTGGTCGAGCGTGACGATGATCGAACCGTCGGTGACCGGTCGCATCCGCTTCCACATCCGCTCCGTGACGCTCTTGCCGCCGGCGCCATCGACAAAGCTAGCCTGCCAGTCATCGAACTTGCGTGGCCCGCCTTCGCGAAGGGACAAGGCATAGGGCGCGGCGGTCTCCGGCTCCGCGCCGAGCACCGAAACGTCCGGACGCTTCGCCTTGATCGCGCTTCCGACGCCGCTGATCAGCCCGCCGCCGCCGATCGCGCAGATGACCGTGCGAACGTCCGGTGCGTCCTCGAGAATCTCGAGTCCCATGGTGCCGTGCCCGGCGATGAAGTCGTGGTTGTCGAACGGGTGAACGAACGTCCCGTCCAGCCCTTCGAACTCATGCGTCTCGGCCGCGACCCAGGCGCGATCGTAGGACACCGGAACGATGGTGGCACCAAGAGCGCGCATTCGGTCGAGCTTGGTCTGCGGCGCGGTCTCGATCGCGACGACAGTGCAGGGAATTCCGAACTGCCGCGCGGCGTAGGCGACGCCCTGCCCCGCATTGCCGGCACTGATCGTCCAGACCCCTTTGGCACGATCTTCGTCGGACAGCTTGGCGACGGCATTGGTCGCACCGCGGATTTTGTAGGCATTTGTCGGCTGAAGGTTCTCAAGCTTGAGGCGAATGTCGGGAGCGCTGGTGCCCAGGTCGAGCTTGACCAAAGGCGTGCGCAGGATCGTTCCCGCGACCCGCTCGCGAGCCTGCTCGATGCCCTCGATCGCAATCAGCCGAACAGGATCAACCATCGCCTTCTCCTACGCCGCTGCGACGATCTTCGCCCAATCGGCTTCACCGATCACTCGGATGCCAAGCTCTTCGGCTTTCTTGAGCTTCGACCCTGCACCTGGTCCAGCGACCACCAGGTCGGTCTTTGCGCTTACTGAACCCGCCGCGCGCGCGCCAAGCCGCTCGGCCTGCGCCTTTGCCTCGTCGCGGCTCATGGTTTCGAGGCTGCCGGTGAAGACGATCGTCTTGCCGGTCCACTCGGTTTGCTTGGCATCGCTGACGAACGGCTTCGGACGAACCTCCGACAGCAGGTCGTCGAGCGCCTGCTGGTTGTGCTCCTCGTGGAAGAAATCGACGAGCGCCTCGGCGACGACTGGCCCGACGCCCGGCACCGACGACAGCTCCGCCTCACCGCCTTCGGCAAGCGCGACGCCGCGAAGCTCCTCGATCGTGCCAAAACATTTCAACAGGTCCTTCGCCGTCACGATGCCCACGTGGCGGATGCCGAGGCCAAAGAGGAAGCGCGGTCCGTCCGGGTCCCGCTTGGCATCGATCGATCCGAGGAGATTGTCGACCGACTTCTCCTTCCAGCCTTCGCGGGCGAGCAAGTCGCTACGGTGCTGGCGCAGCCTGAAGATGTCGGCGGGTGAATGGAGCCAGCCAAGCTCGATGAACTCGGCGATGCTTTTTTCACCCAGCCCCTCGATATCGAGCGCCCCGCGCGAAACGAAATGCCGCAGCCTTTCGAACCGCTGGGCGGGGCAGATGAGGCCGCCGGTGCAGCGGACGTCGACCTCGCCCTCCTCCGCCACCGCTTCGGAATCGCACATCGGGCAATGGTCAGGGAAGAGGTAGGGCGGCCGCGGTTCGTCGCGGGTCAGGTTCTCCACCACCTGCGGAATCACGTCGCCCGCCCGCTGAATGCGCACGCGGTCGCCGACGCGCAGGCCAAGCCGGTGGATTTCGTCGCGGTTGTGCAAAGTGACGTTGGCTACGATCACTCCACCGACTCCCACAGGAGTGAGGCGCCCGACCGGGGTCAATTTACCCGTGCGCCCGACCTGGATGTCGATCGCTTCCAGAGTGGTCTCCGCCTTTTCCGCCGGGAACTTGTGGGCGAGGCCCCAGCGCGGCGCTCGCGCCACGAAGCCCAGGCGCTCCTGCAGGTCGAGCCGATCGACCTTGTAGACGACGCCGTCGATGTCGAACGGGAGGTCGGCGCGGGCATGCTCGATCGCGCGATAGTGGGCGAGCATGGCCGTAAGATCATCGCAGCGCACGAGGAGTTCGCTGACCGGAATGCCGAAGCTCTCGATCCGCTTCATCGCCTCGAACTGCGTCTCGCCGAGCGGCTCCGAAATCTCGCCCCAGCCGTGCGCAAGGAAGCGCAAAGGCCGCGCAGCCGTGATGCTCGGATCTTTCTGCCGAAGCGAGCCTGCCGCCGCGTTGCGCGGATTGGCGAAGATCTTGCCGCCTGCTGCTTCCTGCCGCTCGTTCAGCGCCTCGAAGTCGGCCTTCGACATATACACTTCGCCGCGAACCTCCAGCAGGTCCGGAGCACCGCTGATCTTTTGCGGAATTTCGCCGATCGTTCGAACGTTGGGAGTGACGTCCTCGCCGACAGCCCCATCCCCGCGCGTCGCCGCGAGCGCCAACTCACCGCGCTCGTAACGCAATGAGCAGCTGAGGCCGTCGATCTTCGGCTCCGCGGTCATTGCGACGAACGCATCCGCCGGCAGGTTCAGGAAGCGTCGAACACGCCCGACGAACTCCGCGACTTCATCCTCGGAAAAGCCGTTCTCCAGGCTTAGCATCGGCCGCGCGTGCGCGACCTTGGCCAGCGCCGTTGTCGGCGCTGCGCCCAAGCGTTTCGAGGGCGAATCCGCTCGGGCGAGCTGCGGAAAACGTTCCTCCAGCTCGCGGTTCTCGCGGACGAGCGCGTCATATTCCGCGTCGCTGATCTCGGGCGCGTCCTGGTCGTGATAGAGCCGGTCGTGGCGCGCGATTTCCTTCGCGAGCCTCATCAGCCGGTTGGCGGCCTCCGCCTCGCCGATCGTCTCAGCCATGCTCGGCGAAGAGTTCCTCGAGCAGGTTGATGAAGCTGGTCCAGGACCGTTCGGCCGCGAGCGAGTCATAGCGCACGGCTTCAAGGCCGATCTGATGTGCGTTCGGGTTGGTGAAGCCGTGGCGGACGTTACCGTAGGCGTGCACCTGCCAGTCGGCGCCCGCGTCCGTCAGCTCCTTGGCGACTGCAACGACGTGATCGGGCGGAGCCAACGGATCGTCCCAGCCGTGGAAGATGACGACCTTCGCCTTGATCTTCTCGGTCTTCCAGTTCGGCGGATCGAGCAGCCCGTGGAAGGCGACCGCTGCTGCAATGTCCGTTCCCGTGCGTGCCACGTCGAGAGCGCATTTGCCGCCGAAGCAATATCCGGCGACCACGAGTGCGCCCTCCTGCACTTCGCGAAGGCCGCGTGCCTGTTCGACGATGGCCAGCAGCCGCCGGCGAAGGCTCACGCGATCGTTGCCGAGCTTCGTCATCTCGCCGAACATCACGTCGCGCGGCTTGCCGCGGAATTCCTTGCCGAAGATGTCGGCGACGAAGGCATTGTAGCCGAGCTCGACGAGTTGCTTGCCGAATCCGATCTCGAGGTCCGAGACGCCCATCACCGTCGGAATGAGGATCACGGTGGGCCGGGCCTGCCCGTCGCGGCGGCCCACGAAAACGCCCTCGAGCTCCTCGCCTTCGAAATCGAGAGGAACCGGTGTCTGCTTGCTCATTCGATCTCCTTCGCCAGCTGCGCGAGCTTGGCCACGGTATTCATGTTGCGACCCGTCCCGAATGGTTTCGGAAGCCGCAACTTCGATCTGCCCATTCCACTCGGGTAGTGCACATAAATCTCGCGGGTCCCCAGCGCCAACTCTTCATCGTCGATGCCGCGTGCCTGTTCGATTATGTCCCTCGGCGGAGCCTTTTCGAAGAAGATCGCCGCGACTTTGGCCGGAGGCTGGTCGGCGAAAGGATTGGCCCTGGCGACCGCGGCGATCTCATCGGCGGTCCGAACCATGACGGGCACTTCGGCGCTCATGTGCTCCTTTAATCGATCCTCGAGCAACCGGGCGACCTCCGCTTCCTTCTTGCCGCTCGCGAACAGCAGATTGCCGGACGCGATGAACGTCCGGGCCTTCTCGAAGCCCAGATTTTCGGCAATCGCCTTGAGGTCGACCATCGCCAGTTTGCGCCCGCCCACATTCACTGCGCGGAGCAGCGCAACATAGGCTGTCATGCCGCTTCGAGCAGCCGAGCCGCCTGAGCCCGAGCCTCGTCGGTCACGGCCGCGCCGGACAGCATTCGCGCAATCTCTTCCTGCCGCTCGTCCTTATCCAGACGGCGAACGGTTGTCCGTGTGCCGTCAGGTCCGTGCGATTTCTCGATCCGGAAATGTGTGGCTGCCCGCGCCGCCACCTGCGGTGAGTGAGTGACAACCAAGACCTGGCTTTGCCTGGCGAGGCGGGCGAGCCGCTCGCCGATGGCGCTGGCAACCGCTCCACCCACGCCGCGGTCGATTTCGTCGAAGATCATCGTTCCGGCCGTTCCGGCCTCGGCCAGAGCAACCTTGAGCGCGAGGATGAACCGCGAAAGCTCGCCGCCGCTTGCGATCTTGGTCAGCGGTCCGAATGGCGCCCCGGGATTGGTGGACACTTCGAATTCGACGCGGTCCGTTCCGGCAGGTCCAGGCTCGGTGGGGGCAATCGCAGTCCTGAATCGAGCCGCGTCCAGTTTCAGCGGTGCGAGCTCGGCGGCAACGGCCCCGTCCAGCCGCTGAGCCGCTTCGCGTCTCTTCCCGCCCAGTTCGCGGGCGAGGTCTGAGTAAAGCTTCCGTGCCTCGGCAAGCTCGCGATCGAGCTGTTCAATCCGCTCTCCGCCCGCTTCTATCTGCGAGAGCTGAGTGCGCATCCTCTCGGCGACGTCTACCAGCGCATCCGGCTCGACGCGATGCTTGCGCGCCAGGCCGCGAATATCGAACAGCCGCGCCTCCGCAGCCTCAAGCCGCGCCGGATCGAGAGAAAGCGCATCGGCAGCGTGCGCAATCTTGTCTTCCGCTTCGCTTGCCTCGATTACCGCACGGTCGATGGCCGCAAGCGCCTCGGCCAGCAGCGGATGATCGGCAGCTCCGCGCTCGATCCGCCTCGCCACCAATCGAAGCTGGGCGAGCGCTCCGTCGGAGCCGCCAAGCAATTCATCCAGACCGGTCAGCGATTCTCCGGCTTTCAGTCCCGCCTGCATGGCCGCGCGTTCCTCCGCGAGCCGCGTCTCTTCCCCGGCCTCCGGAGCCAGTGAATCCAGCTCGGCCAGTGAATGCGCCAGATAATCGCGATCCCGTTCGACCGCGGCCAGCTCCGCCCGCGCCTGGACAAGCTCGCCTTCGATCCTCGTGACATGAGCCCACGCCTCGGCGACCCCCGAAATCTCGAGACGACCGAAGGCGTCCAGCAATGAACGATGGCCTCGCGGATTGAGCAGACCGCGGTCGTCCTGCTGGCCATGCACTTCAATGGCGAGGCCCCCAATGTCGCGCAGGATGCCTGCGGGTGCCGGAGTGGAACCCACGAAAGCCCGGCTGCCGCCGTCGGCCTTGAGCGTGCGTCGGACGATCAAGGGCTCCGCGCCATTCGCTTCGAGGCCCTGCTCGGAAAGAAGATCGTGAACCGGATGGCCGCCGGGCAGCTCGATTTCCGCCGAGACCGACGCTGCGTCCGAACCGCTTCGTACCAGCCCGGCATCGGCCCGTGCCCCAAGCGCGAGTCCGAGTGCGTCGAGAAGGATGGATTTGCCGGCGCCGGTTTCGCCCGTCAGCACTCCGAGACCGGACTCGAACTCCAGGTCCAGGCTCTCGACGAGCACGACATTACGGATTGCGAGCTGCCTCAGCATGCCCGCTGGCGCATCAACCCTGGGTCGCCGCTCGCGGCATATGCTTGGAAATCAGCGCATAGGCCCGATGGTACCACTCGCTGCCCGGATAATTGCGGCCGAGAACCGCGGCGGCCTTCTGGGCCTCCTGCGGAATGCCGAGCTCAAGATAGCATTCCACGAGTCGCTCGAGCGCCTCGGGCGTGTGGTTTGTCGTCTGGAAATTCTCGACGACCTCGCGGAAGCGCAGCGATGCAGCGAGCCATTTGCCCGAACGCTGATAGTAGCGCCCAATCTCCATTTGCTTGCCGGCAAGATGGTCACTGATCAGGTCCTGTTTCAGCCGGGCGTCGGCCGCATATCGGCTTTCCGGATAGCGGCGGATCAGCTCACCGAACGCCTGCTGCGCCTGGCCCGTCACGGACTGATCGCGAGTGACGTCCGAGATCTGCTGGTAGTAGCTCATGGCGATCAGATAGTGGGCGTAAGGCGCATCCTTGTTACCCGGATGGATGGTCAGGAAGCGCTGGGCCGAGCTCACCGCCTCCGGATACTTCTCCGCAAGGTAATAGCTGAAAGCGCTCATCAGCTGCGCGCGCCTGGCCCAGGCGGAATAGGGATGCTGCCGCTCCACTTCGTCGAACAGCTTCGCCGCATCCTCGTACCGCCGCTTGTCGAGGGTTTCCTTGGCGAGCGCGTACAAGGTGTTCACGTCGCGCGCGATGTATGCGGTATCCGTCTTGGCCTTTTTGCCAGCACAGCCGGCGACCGGAAGGATGGCCGCACAGGCGAGCAAAAGAATGGCGGAACGGGTCAGCTTCGACGGCATGAAAACCTCATTAGCGTGGGGGCTTGGGCAGGCCAAGCGGACAGTGGCCGTTCTTCCCTTGGCGCGCGATGAACGGGATTAGACTGCGGCCGGTCCGGGAGCCTGATCCTCGTCGGACCGGACGAAGCTGTCGGGCTTCACTCCAAGCCAAACCAGGACCGGCGAGGAAATGTAGATCGACGAATAAGTGCCGACGAAAATGCCGATGAAGATGGCGATCGTCAGTCCGAAGATCACTTCCGGCCCAAGAATTAAGAGCACTCCGAGAGCGAGAAGGATCGACAGCGACGTCACCATCGTCCGCGAGAGCGTCTCGTTGAGTGAAAGATTGAGCAGCGGAACGATCGCCATCTTGCGATATTTTCGCAGATTCTCGCGGATGCGGTCGTAGATCACCACCGTGTCATTAAGCGAATAGCCGACGATGGTGAGGATCGCGGCGACGACGTTGAGATCGACCTGCAGCTGTGTGACGGAGAAGAACCCCAGCGTCATGGACACGTCGTGGAACAGCGTCACGAGCGCTCCCACGCCGAATTGCCATTCGAAGCGGAACCAGATGTAGACGGCGATGCCGAGCATCGCGAGGGCGATCGCCAGCGCGCCGTCCGTTGCAAGCTCTTCGCTGACCTTTCCGGAGACCGTCTCGACCGCATCGACCCGAGCTCCCGGATATTTCTGCTGGATCATTTGCCGGACCTGCATCGCGGCCCGGTTCGCCGCCGCTTCGCCACCCTCGGGCTTCGGCAGGCGAATCTGATAGCTCTTCGGACCCCCGAACTCCTGAATGCTTGATTCGCCGAGGTTCAGGCCGTCGACGTCGCTACGCAGCTTCTCGACGTTGATCGCCTGCGGGAAGGTCGTCCGGATCATCTGGCCGCCGACGAAATCGACGCCAAGGTTCAGGCCGCGAATGCCGACGATTGCGAGGCTGGCGACCGTCACGACGATCGAGATGACCAGCGCGAGATTGCGCCAGCGCATGAAGTCGAGGTTCGTATTGTCGGGGACGAGCTTCAGAAGCTTCATTTGCGCCTCAGATATGGAGTTCGCGCGGGCGCTTGTGCCTCACCCAAAGGGCGACGAGCATCCGTGTGAAATTGACCGCCGTGAACACGGAGGTGATGATACCGATCATGAGCACGACGGCGAAGCCGCGGATCGGACCCGAGCCGAAGTACCACATCAGCACCGCGGCGATAACATTGGTGATGTTGGCGTCGAAGATGGCGGTCGAGGCTTCCTTGTAGCCGGTCTCGATCGCGTCGAGGATCTTGCGCCCGCGTCTCTGCTCTTCGCGAATGCGCTCGTTGATGAGCACGTTCGCATCAACGGCGGCGCCGATGGTCAGGACGAAGCCAGCGATACCTGGCAGTGTCAGGGTGGCGTTGAAGACCGCCATGATTCCGAGAATCAGAAGCGCGTTCACAATGAGCGCCGCCGTCGCATAGACACCGAAGCGTCCGTAGGTCACGAGCATGAACAGGATCACCGCGCCCGTCGCGACGATGCTGGCGATTGCGCCCTTCCGGATCGAATCCTTGCCGAGGTCGGGGCCGACGGTGCGCTCTTCGATGACGTTGAGCTTCACCGGAAGCTTGCCCGACGCGAGGCTGACGGCGAGCTGGTTCGCCGTCTCGACGGTAAAGCTTCCGCTGATCTGCGCCTGACCGCCGAGGATCGGCTCGTTGATGTTCGGCGCGGAAAGCACCTTGTCGTCGAGGATGATCGCGAACGGCTTGTTCACGTTCTCCTGCGTCACACGACCGAACCGGCGAGCGCCCGCCGCGTTGAAGTGGATGTTCACGACCGCGCGGCCGTCCTGGTCGAAGCCCTGCTTTGCATCCACCAGCTGGTCGCCCGAGACCATCACCCGGCGCTTGACGGCAATGTAACCACCGCCCTCGGCCATCGGCAGCACCTGGCTCCCAGCGGGAGCCCGGCCCTGCTGCACCTGGGCCTGGTCGGCTGTGAGATCGACCAGCTTGAATTCGAGCCGCGCGGTCTGTCCGATCAAGCGCTTGAGCGCCTCAGGGTCTTCGACGCCCGGCACCTGTACCAGGATGCGGTTGCTGCCCTGGTTGATGACCGTGATTTCCTTGGTTCCCTGCGGATCGATACGGCGCCGAACGACATCGCGAGCGACGGTCATCGCGTCCTTCAGGGCACGCTGCGCGCCGCTCTGGGTCGGGGTCATGACGATCCGCGTCGAATCCATGACCTGCACATCCCAGTCACGCGAACCCGTCAGTCCAACCGGCTGAGTGATCTGGCGAAGGCGTTCAACAGCAGTATCGACCTGCGTCGGGTCGCGGACCAGGAAAGTCAGGCGTCCTCCAGCCGTTGAAATATCGCCGATCTCGACTTTCGGATTGCGATGCAACTCGGTCGTGACCTGGTCCTCCATCGATTGAAGCCGCTGCTTCGCGGCGTCAGCCGTGTCGGCTTCCAGAAGGAGGTGGCTACCACCGGCGAGGTCGAGGCCGAGGTTGATCTTCGCGCTCGGCAGCCAGGACGGATAGCGATCCGAGAGGCTGGTTCCCGCGATCAGGCTGGGAATCGCGAAGAGGATGCCGACCAGGATGACCAGTGAGATCGACCAGATCTTCCAGCGGGAAAAATCGAGCATCAGTCGTAACGCCTAGTCGTTTGCCGGCTTAGCGTTCTTGGTGAGAACTTGGCTCAGCGTTCCCTTGACCACTTGGACTCGAACGCCTTGGGCGATCTCGACCTCGGCCTCGTCGTCGCTAACCTTGGTCACCTTGCCGCGGATGCCACCGCCGGTGACGACCTCATCGCCCTTCTTGATCGCTGAGATGGATTGCTGGTGCTCCCGCGCACGCTTTTGCTGGGGACGAATGAGCAGGACGTAGAAGATCACGAAGATCAGGAGCAGTGGCGCCATCTGCACGATGAAGGCGGCGGTTCCGGATGGCTGGGCCGCGGCTGCGGCGCTGGTCTGAAGGAAGTAGGTCATCGGCAAAAGGGGAAATTCCTAATCGGAAGTCGGCGGGCGACTATCACGGCACTCAAGATTGGCGCAACAACCGCTCCAAACAATGGTCGGGGCGACTGGATTCGAACCAGCGACCCCCACACCCCCAGTGTGATGCGCTACCAGGCTGCGCTACGCCCCGACCGAGGGCTGGCATCTAGGCACCGCTCGCCCATAACACAAGCCGATGAGCCCCAGAGCCAGATCGCGTCGACGCGTCAGAAAAAGTCGCTGGCTCCGCCGCTTGGCGCTGACAATTGCGGCGATCCCCTTGGCCTATCTCGTAGCCGCTCTCATCGGCTCGCTGGTGCCGGTCAACCGCGGCTGGACCGAGCCCGACGGGGGCGTGACCATCTATATCGCCAATAACGGCATCCACTCGGACATTGTCATGCCTGCCCGGGCGGAAGGGCTCGATTGGACGCCCTACTTCCCGAGAAGCGACTTCGCGGCGCCTGACCCGGACGCAAGATGGATCGCGTTCGGAACGGGGGAGGAGCGAGTCTATCTCGAAACGCCGCACTGGCGCGACATCAGGCCGCGGACGATCTGGTCGGCGCTGACCGGCGGCAGGCGCGTCATGCATGTCGAGTGGGTATCGAACACCGCCTATCTCGACCGCGCGATCCGACTGCGTCCAGAGGAATACCGGCGTCTGTGGGCTGCGATCCGCACCGATTTCCAGCTCGACCGCGATGGCCGGCCGATCCGCATCGACCATCCGGGCTACGGCAATTCCGACGCCTTTTACTGGGCGACCGGCAGGTTCTACGCGTTCAGGACGTGCAACAGCTGGGCGGCTGGGCGGCTCCGAATCGCCGGGGTGAAGACGAGCCTGTGGCCGCCCTTCGTTCAGGGCCTCACGTGGCGCTACCGCAGGGTCAGCGCTAACTAACCCTTGGTCTTCGTCTTGGTCTTGGCCTTGTCCTTTGCCTGGGCGTCGATGTCAGCCTTGGTCACACTGACCACCAGGCCCTTGTCGTTCTTTCCGAAGCTCGACAGCGCGATTTCCGCGCGAGACTTTCCGGTGTTCACGACCGCAGCGTCGCCCTTCACCGAGTCGACCTTTCCGACGAGCGCGCCGGTCTGGTCATAGACTGACACGCCAGCCTTCACGTCATCGGCCGTGGCCGCGGTGACTTGCGTTTCCGTGGTCGTGGTCTGCGTCGTCGTAGCCGCTGGCTGACCCTCTGGAGTCGTTGTCGGCTGAGTTTGGGTCGTCGTGGTCTGCGTGGTCGTGGCCGGCACGCCTTCAGGCGTGGTCGTCGGCTGGGTAGTCGTCGTCTGCGTCGTCGCCGGCGGCGCCATGGTCGCCATAGGGTCGGTCGTGGTGCTCTGAGTCGTAGTCGTCGACGTCGGCGGTGCCGTTGTCGTCTGCGCGAATGCCGTGGCCGAGAAAGCAACGATAGTCGCCGACGCTAAGAAATTGATCTTCAATGACATGGGTGGTCTCCCCGCTTCGAACGAGGATTTATCAACGAGCGTAAGGCGTTGCGGCTGCATGCCAAACGGCAGAGCGTTCGTGGTTCCCGACGAGCGGCCCGTTTACAGCACGTATCGGCTGAGATCGGCGTTCTTGGCGATGCCCGAGAGTTGTTGCTCCACAAAGGCGCGGTCGACGACGAGCGTCTCGCCGCTGCGATCCTCAGCCTCGAAGCTCACGTCCTCGAGCAGCTTCTCCATAACCGTCTGGAGCCTGCGAGCGCCGATATTCTCGACCGCCTCGTTGACCTCGGCGGCGATGCGGGCGAGCGCCTCGATCCCGTCATCGGCAAACTCGATGGTCACGCCTTCGGTACCGAGCAACGCCTGGTACTGCTGGGTCAGGCTTGCGCGGGTCTGGGACAGGATCCGGATGAAATCCTCCTGAGTCAGGGCCTGCAATTCCACGCGTATCGGCAGGCGACCCTGAAGCTCCGGAAGCAGGTCTGCTGGCTTGGCGATGTGGAAAGCGCCCGAAGCGATGAAGAGGATATGGTCGGTCTTCAACGGGCCGTACTTGGTGGCTACGGTCGTGCCTTCGATCAGCGGCAAAAGGTCGCGTTGCACCCCCTCGCGGCTGACTGATCCGCCGCGAACGTCGCTGACGGCGATCTTCTCGATTTCATCCATGAAGACGATGCCGTTCGCCTCCGCATCAGCCAAGGCCACGCGGTTGATGTCGTCAGGATCGACGCGCTTGTCGGCCTCCTCGTCGGTGAGGCGCTGGAAGGCGTCGGGCACCTTCAATTTACGGCGCTTGCCCGGTTGGTTGCCGAACGCCTTGCCCATCATCTCGGTGAGATTGAGAACTCCGACCTGACCGCCCATTCCCGGAATGTCGAACGGCATTGATGGCGCTTCCTGCACCTCGACTTCGACTTCAGTCTTTTCGAGGCTGCCATCGGCGAAACGCTGGCGGAAGCTTTCGCGCGTGGCAGCGCTCGATCCCTTGCCGGTGAGCGCATCGAGGAGCCGCTCCATGGCTGTCTCCTCCGCGCCCTTTCGTACCGCCTCACGACGGCGATCCCGCTCCAGGCGCACGGCTTCCTCGACGAGGTCGCGGGCGATTTGCTCGACGTCGCGGCCGACATAGCCGACTTCGGTGAACTTCGTCGCTTCGACCTTCACGAAGGGCGCGTCGGCGAGCTTTGCGAGTCGGCGGCTGATCTCGGTCTTTCCGCAACCGGTGGGGCCGATCATCAGGATGTTCTTCGGCGTGACCTCGTCGCGCAGCTCGGGCGAAAGCTGCTGACGGCGCCAGCGGTTTCGCAACGCCACCGCAACGGCGCGCTTCGCGTCGTCCTGGCCGACGATATGCTGGTTGAGCGCGGCGACGATCGCCTTGGGAGTAAGCTTGTCCTTCAGCACTTCAGAGGCCCCGGCGCTCTCGGTTACGGGAGAATGGTAGTTCATTTGCTCTTCTAAATTGGGAGTAACGGGAGCGGTTCAAGCGTCTTACTCGACCGTCTCGATGGTCAGACGGTCGTTGGTGAAGACACAGACCTCCGCGGCGATCGCCATCGCCCGGCGGGCAAGCTTCTCCGCGTCCTGCTCATAGTCGGAGAGCGCCCGGGCGGCCGCCAGCGCGTAATTGCCGCCCGATCCAATCGCCGCGATGCCACCCTCGGGCTCGAGAACATCGCCATTCCCGGTGAGGATCAGCATGACGTCCTTGTCGGCGACGATCATCATCGCTTCCAGATTGCGGAGATATTTGTCGGTCCTCCAATCCTTCGCGAGCTCGACCGCAGACCGCATGAGCTGGCCGTTGTACTGCTCGAGCTTCCGCTCCAGCCGCTCGAAGAGAGTGAAGGCATCCGCCGTCGCGCCAGCGAAGCCGCCGATGACCTTGCCGTCCTCGCCGAGGCGACGGACCTTTTTCGCGTTGGGCTTGATCACCGTATTGCCGAGGCTGACCTGGCCGTCGCCGGCAATGACGGTGCGCTCGCCCTTCTTCACACCCAGGATTGTCGTTCCGTGATACTGTTCCATGGCCGGGATGTGGGAGTGCTCCTGAACGGCTGCAACTAGGCCTTGGCGAAGCGCCTGTCCGGCACAAGCCACAGGAAGGCCACCCCTACGTAAATCGCGATCGAGATGTGCGTCGAGATGAAAGCAAGCGGGAGCGCGGTTACGTAGCCGGCGAAGCTGATCCACTCCTTAAATCCGCGTCCCACCGCTTTCTTGACTTCTGAATCGCGCTCAGCGGCGATGAGCGCACGTTCCAACAGCACGTAGCAAATGGAGGCCCCAACCAGGACGAGTCCAAAGCATGCCACTGGCCATGGAGTGGGACCGGCCTCGTCGATCCACCGGATCGTCAGCGGAAACAAGGTAAGCCAGAAAAGGAGGGAATGGTTCGCCCACAGCACCGAGCCCGTCACCTTGTGCGCAGCCTGCATCAGATGATGGTGGTTGTTCCAGTAGATTGCGACGTAAATGAACGCGAGCAAGTATGCGGCAAGCAACGGAAGCACCGCCCAGACTGCGCCAAGCGTCGGCTCCTCCGGAAGTTTCAGCTCCAGCACCATGATCGTAAGCACGATCGCGACGACGCCGTCGGTAAGAGCGTTCAATCTGGATGGCGTCATTCGCTAATTCCTTCGAAGCGGCGATCGGGAATGAGCCACATCAGGGCGACGATGACATAGATCAGAATGGCGGACAGGGGTGAGACGAAGCCGATCGGCAGCGCTGCCACATAGGATATGAGCGTGATCTGCCCCTTTCGCCCGTGAGACGTGGCGCGGACGATCGGCGCATCGTCGTCATTGGCCGCGAGCAATGCCCATCGGACCATGGCGAAGCCGAACGCCGACATCAGCATGACGCCCCCGAAGGCGAGCACGGTATCGCGTGTCAGGCCCGCTTCTCCCATCCAGCGCATCACCCACGGGATGAGGCTGAGCCAAAACAGCTGGAACAGGTTCGCCAGCAGCACTCGCCCGTCCACCTTCCGCGCGGCGCACAGCAGATGGTGGTGGTTCACCCAATAGATGCCCACCTTGGTGAAGGAGAGCGCATAGACACCGAACAGTGGGAGGACCGGCCGAAGCGCCGCAAGGCCCGGCTGCTCGGGCGTCGGCAATTCGAGCACCATGATGGTGATGATGATCGCGATCACGCCGTCGGTGAAGGCGCACAGCCGGTCCGGTTTCATTGCTGCCCCCGTCGCCGAGCCTACTTCTCGGCGCCCCTCACCTTACCCCAGGTCCGCGCAGCCGTGTAGCCGAGGTAGCCGGTGCCGAAGAGCGCGTAGAGTTCCTCCGGTATTCCACGCAAGTAAGCCGTCATTCCGCTAGCGATGCCTTGCGCCATCTTCGGGTCGGCGGCGGCGATCAAGCCCATCGGGATCGCCCAGAGGATCAAGGCATACATCATGTACAGGAAGCTCGGCCGCGCTCGGCTCGTCCACGGGTCGGCGGATTGCGCCTCCGCCACAATAGCCTGCATCTGCACGGCGATCGCCTGCATTTCCTGGTCGCCCTGCAGCTTCAGCAGCTCAAGCTTGGCTTTGTCACGCGCCTGCGGGTCAGGGATGATCCTGTCGAGCAGCTTCGAAACCGGCCCGACGATCGCATCAAACAGTCCCATTTATCTCTCCAATGTTCCGAATGTTCGCACTGACGTCGATGATTCGAGGCTTTAGCCGATTGTGCCGATACGGTTCGCGAGCCAGCCGTAGAGGAAAGCCTCATTGGCAGGCCGGCGCTCGGCAAGGCGAAGGTAGCGCTCGCCTTGAAGAGCCTCGAGCGCGCGCAGCAGCACCGTTTCCCCGCCTCGCTGGCCGCGGGTCGAGAGAAAGGCGTCGAGCGCGTGCAAAGTGAGCGGACCGAGGCGCCCATCCGGCGTTAGGTCGGCAAAGTCCTTGCCGCTGCGATTCAGTGCAGTCAGCGCACGCTGGAGGAAGGTGGTTGCAACTGCCGGCCCCATGTTGACGCCCGTGTCGAATAGCTCTGCTGCGATGCGACTGGAGCGGTTCGCGACCTGGTCGAAACGCGGCCGCAGCCAGTAAAGCCTGCGATAGATCGTCGCGGCTTCGTCGCGCGGGAGCTCTCGCATCGCTCCCGCATATCCATGGGCCCTGGCCACCGCTTCCGTGATGCCGAAACAGGTCGGGCCGCCCTTGTCCGCCGGATGGTTCACGTAACCACCCTCGCGCTCGATCAACGCGTCGATCATGTCGTCGACGCCCGACTCTTCTTCGATCACTATTTCGCTCCCGCTATCGGTTCACCGAGTCGCGGCCTGCTAACCTTTTTGGTTCACTGTAGAAAAGCGCCCGGAACCGAAGCTACGCCCAGACCATCATCTCGACGGTTCCGTGGGGGTCGAGGATAAACTCGCGCATCATGCGGTAATGATCGGTCTCTTCCAACCGCACCGGCATTAGGCCGTATTGCTCCAGTCTGAGCAGGCGAGCATCCGGCAAGGCCATCAAAATTGGCGAATGCGTGGCCATAACCCTGTCTCTTATACACATCTGACGCTGCCGACGAAGGAGTCGTGGGGG
>JBKPKE010000161.1:0-9633 GCA_046730955.1 Pseudomonadota bacterium | reverse complement strand
TCACTGCCCCCCGGTGTGAGTCAGTTCTTCGAGACGGCGGCGGGCGGAATTGGCGAAGTCGCGAGCCACAGCCTTGATCGTGTCTGTCGTCGACAGAGTGGCGGGGACGTCCAGCGGATCCGGGGTTCTGCGTCTGACCGCCGCCAGGAGCAGCTCATTGGTCTTCGCGTCATAGAGCTCGACGGCATAAAGTACGGAGCCCGTGAAACTCCCGTTCTTGCCAAGAGCGCTTTTCAGGGCGCTTGTGGCGAAGCCAAGCGGCGTAACGCGCGTAGCCGTCGCTAGGCCGCCCTTGGTTTTCTCCGCCCCCAGGATCGTAACGCGCAGTCTCAGAGTATCTGCCTGCGGCGTAGCAGGAGCAGGGAAGGTCTTCGCCAGCTCCGAACGGAGCTCGTCCGTGATGATTTGCGCATATTTCACCCGGTCGGCGGGATCGATACCCTCGAACTGTGCGTCCGGGCCTTGATAGACCACGGTCGGATCGACGATCACGGTCCTGTAGCGAAGGAAGCGCGACGTCGGCTGGGCATAGGTCCAGGACTCCGTGCCTGCCTTGTCCTGCGTCATTTGTCGCGCCGACGGGAGGGAAACCGGCGCGTGATCCTCCGCCTGCGCATAGACAGGAGGAGCCACCATAAGCAGCACCGCAGCGGGCAGTGGGAAGCGCACGAATACCGAACTAATCATGACCTTCGCTCCTGCTTAGGTTGCGACTTGCGTCGCATTGGGCGCAATGTGCCTCCATCAGGACAAACCCTGACGGGTCTGAAGAATCGGTTCTCCGGAAAATTACGAGAGGCAGGGCTGCCCGCGCCGGACGAACTGGATGTCCGCGAAGGCCGCGCGACCCTTGCTGTTCGTGTTATCGCCATCGGCAGCGACGGCGAGCTGGATCGGCTTCCCGGGCTGGCCTGGAAATGCCTTTGCGAAGTCCGAACCGACATCGGCTCGTTCGGATACCCAGGCGCCCGCACGACCTGATCCGGACTCGGCAACGATAAGCTGTGATCGGTCAGTGTAGCTGCTCTTGCGGGCGGTTCCGACGGGGTGCGTATTGTCCCAGACGTATACTACGGCAGCGTCCGGCAAGCTGTTGCCGAAGAGGCTTCGCGCCATGCGCAGTTTAAAGCGGGTTGAAGCGGAAAGAGCCGAGTCGTCGACGTCGAACGCGATGTACATGCGGCCCGCGTAATCATCGCCGCTCTTCCTCGTCATATCGGCTTTCTTCACCGGTCCATCGACGTACCAGCGCCAGCAAAGGATTGGAGTGGCCGCGAGATCGATCCTGATCGGACGGGCGAGCAGGGACATGCTTCGGTCGACCGTCGCTTCGACTGCGGAGCGTCCTCCGACCATCGCGATGCGATAGGTCGTCGGTCGTTGACCGCTGAGCTTCACCACATGCCACGGCGCGGGCGGGGGGCCGGGACTGGTGAACCTGCCCACCCAGATCGGCGCGGGAGCGTTCAATGCCACGCCCGCCACAACGCTCAGTACGATTGGGTTCACGGTTATTTGCCGGAAGGCGCTGCCGGTGGCCGTGAAGGAGCTTCGAAGCCGGGCGGCACCTTCTGCCATTGGTATCCGTTTCTCGCGGCCTGCTCCCCGACCTGGTACAGCGCGCGCATATATGCCGTGTCGAACTCCTCATTATGGGGTGTGTTGAAGGTCGCGGGGATATAGGTAAGGTTGTAGTCCAGCCCATCGCGCTGCGCGGTCGCATAGATTCGGTACAAATCGCCTATGCCCTGAGTCCTTGTCAGGGATCCGATCGCGCGGGTCGCGATGCTTAGCGTACGCCGTTCGACGCTCGCCCAGTCCGGATCCAACCGGGCGTTGCGGATGATGTACAAAGTGCGTTTCCTCTGCGGAGCGTTCGCTACCGAGAAGGACGGCGGATAGAGGAAGACTTGCGCCATTGTCCCGCCGTCGACGTGCATTTCCTGGTAGCGGGTGCCGTCGACGTTCACGTCGATCATGACCGGCGGAAATGCCCCGGGGATGGAGGCGGAGGCCAGGAGCACTTTTTCGAAAAGGGATCGTGCGTTCGGATCACTGCTCGCGGCAATTGCCGTCATGTTCCAGATGACGGGTTCGAGCGAGTCCAGATTGGCGGTCCCCACCAGCAGGATTCGGCCCTTCTGATATTCGGCGGCGATTTCATTCAGCAGTTCAGGCGTGACGTAGGAAGCGATGACGTTCGCGAGCGGGCGGGAGTCGGCCATCGCATCGCCAAAGATGCCTTTAACGACTCCGCGCTTCTTGAAAATGTCCTTCTGCGAGGTCTCCGTGTAGACGCGCCTCAGCACGTAATCATACTTGGGGCCAAGGAAGGCGAACGGCGCGATCAGCGCGCCTGTGCTGACGCCGGTCACCGCCCTGAATTCGGGCCGGGTGCCTGACTCCGTCCACCCATTGAGGAAGCCGGCGCCATAGGCTCCATTGTCCCCGCCACCAGAAATGGCGAGGAAATTCACCGGGGGCAGGTCCGTTCTGCCCTGGCTCGCAAGCCATTTCTGTTCCTTTTCAAGGGAACTGCGCGCCTCGGCCGCGAAACTGTCGGTTTCACGGGTGACGAGGAAGCGCACGGAACCGGCAGTCGGCACCGCCTCGGTAACGTGAGCCAGCGGAACCGCAGGGAGACGCTGAGGCGTCGCGCAACCGGACAGGGCGACTTGGGCCGCGCCGGCAAGGACTACGAGATTTCGCCACGTCGGTGCCAATTCGCCCTCCTTCAAAGGGCGTCAATCTTTCCTTCGGTGCTTCGCAGAGCCATCCGTGGAAACCCCAATAAATCCTCTTGGAAACTCTTGGCGGAAATCCCTGATCTGTCATTCCCGCAAACAGTTTTGGTCAAGAGCACAAAGCGTTAGTCGCGCGCCATCGCGCCAAAACTTGGACTTGCCGAGAATGTTGCCGTCCGTGCCGATGGGGCACGGAATTCTCGGGTGTTACCCTGATTCACCCACAGATGGGGGCAGTTAAAGCATCACTTGCCTGATGTTCCCGGCGGTTTCTGACGCCGCCGACCTAGAGTTCGGGTGGAAACAACAAGGGGTAACGTAATGCGAACGCTTCTTCTAACTGCAGTCGCGGTCAGCGCTCTGGCAGCAACATCGCCCGCCGTGGCGCGGGATGGCTCCGTTTACGTAGGCGTCGAGGCCGGCGTAATGTTCCCGAGGGACTCCGACGCCAATGTGCTCGTTGACTACACGACGACGAACGTCGTATTCCCGGTCGTCGTTCCGCCCACGGCAGTTCCGGCCAACACGCCTGCTGGCCCTGGTGCCGCTACGTTCAGCGACGTCATCAGCATGGACGCCAAGACCGGCTACGACATTGGCATTTTCGGTGGTTACGACTTCGGCATGTTCCGCCTTGAGGGCGAGATCGACTGGAAGCACGCGAACCTCGACGATTTCAGCTTCGACGACGCGTTCATCACCAGCCTCAACAATAACCTGAACCGCCCGGCCGGCATCGGTGATGATGCCACCATCGGCACGGTCGATCCGGACGTCCCGGGTCTTCCAGCGCTTTCGTCTGCGGACTTCAACCTGGACCAGGCGGTCGGCACATTGTCCTTCATGCTCAACGGCCTGCTCGATTTCGGCAACCAGGATGGTTTCTCGTTCCAGGCGGGTGGCGGCATCGGTTGGGCGAAAACCAAGGTGCTTAGCGAAAAGGATGGCGCCTTCGCTTGGCAAGCCATTCTGGGCGCAACATATGCACTGAGCCCGAACCTCGATCTCGGCCTGAGGTACAAGTACTTCTCGACGGGTAGCCTTCATCTGACGGATCCGGTCGGTATTCCTATCCTCGGCAACACGGACCGCATCGCGGTGGATGCCGACAACGATCCAACGACGGCTCCTGTGCTCGTGGACCAGACCACGGACGCGGTAGTGTTCACGGACTTCGAGTCCAAGGTCCGGATGCATAGCCTCGTCGCGACGCTGACGTACAACTTCGGCGCTGTCGAAGCTGCTCCGCCGCCTCCGCCTCCGCCGCCCCCGCCGCCTCCGCCGCCGCCTCCGGCGACGCAGACGTGCCCGGACGGCTCGGTGATCCTGGCAACGGATGCCTGCCCGGCACCGCCCCCGCCGCCTCCGCCGCCGCCTCCGGCGCCTGAACGCGGCTAGTCGAGTTTACCCCGGGAGGCCCTTTCCGCTTGGCGGAAGGGGCCTCCTTGATTCTGCGGACGGCCGCAGTGCGGCTTCGCATCGTTGATCTGGATTTATTGGTGTCGTGCCCGCGGCCAGAGCAGCCGCATCATCCCGACTGCGAAGGTGCAGGCGATCGCGAACTGCACCACGCGCGCGCCCCAGGTCCCGGCATTCGAGGGGCCCTTCAAAAGTGCAAGCCCCAGGATCACCATCGTCGCATTGTAAGCGATGAGCGCGTTTCCTCCGCGAGCCCCGCCTTTCACGATCTGAAGCGCGAAACCGAAGCCGATGATGAAGGTGATCAGCGCAAGGGTGGCCAAATTGGGCACTACGGCCAGAACATAATAGGCCCCGACGGCGATGAAGCCGCCGAGGAAGTTGCCGAGCAGCTTTGCCCAGGCACTTACGGCCCCGCGCTCTTCCTCCATCTTGGCGACTGTGAGCGCTGTGGTCAGCAGCACCGGAATCGCGTCCGTCCATCCGTAGAGCATGTAGACCAGCATCACCGGCAGCACGATCGCTGTTCCAAGCAGGGCGACCTTCGCTGGCGCCTCGGAAGGACGCGCGGGCGGGTCCGGGCCCTTCGGCGAGGGGAGCGGCCAAATGGCGTAAGCGACCCAGGTGAAGATGATGGCCAGAGCCATCGATCTCACGAGCAGGCTTGGGAAGATGCCCGCATATTGCGCAAGCGTCAGCGTGATGACGGGCACAACGGTGATGCAAATGAGCAGAAGCGTGAGAGGGAGCTGAGCCTTTGCCTGCGCCAGCCCAGAGAAGATGAGGAACAGCACAAGCCCGATGATTCCGAAGAGAAGCGTTGGGGCTTGACTGAGAAAGGTGGTCAGGAGGAACGCGAACCATGCCGACAGCGCCATGACCACCACCAGCACGATTCCAACTTTCGGCGGCGGTGAGACCGGAAGATTGGCAAGAAGGACTCCCGTAAGCACAGGCGCGAGGGCAGACGGTTGCCAGCCCATCAACTCGCAGACGATGAACGCCGCCGTGGTTCCAAAGCTGAACCGCAGTACGAAGTGAAGCCGTGCGGCTTCTGCGGGTTCCAGGGCTCCTCGGCGAGACGCGAGCGCGATTGCCATAGCTATTGAAGATAACTGAGCAACGCGACGAGCCTGATCCAGAGCCGTCCGATCGGGTTCATGATCGAGCCGTCGTTGGCGAAAATGATGACGTTCGCCTGCGCGCCGCTGCGACCAACGTCTATGCCGGCCTCCTTGGCTTCGTTCGGAAGCACCATGATCCGTACGGGGAAGCGCTGCGGGTCGCGCAGCCAGCCGGCATCTTGCGGCATCGTCGACAATTGCCCGTTCGGTGCCTCGTCGCCCTGGCTGACGCCCCAGCCAACGCTCTGAACGCGGCCGCTGAAGAGCTTGCCCGGCAAGATGTCGAGTGCGATCGTCACATTCTGTCCAGGCTTCACATTGCCCAGCTGATTTTCACGCATGTCGGCGGAGATCCAGCGCGGACCGCTTTCAAGGAAGCTCAGCAAAGGCTGTCCGGGCGCGACATATTGGCCAGGCGCGAGCCGGAGATTGGTGACGATGCCGTTCGCCGGTGCGCGAACCTCCGTGTTCCGTAAGTCGAGGCGAGCTTGGTCGAGGGCCGCGGCCGCCTGACGTACCTTCGGATTATTCATTCCCGGAGCGCCGAGACTTGCCTCGGCCTTTCGCAGATCGGCCTGGGCGCGGCTTAGATCGGCTTCCGTCTTGGCGACCTCGGCTCGAGCGCGAATGCCCTGCGTTTCCGCAAGCGCCTTCTTGTCGACCAGACCGGTAACAATGCTGCCCAGTTCACGATTGGCGGCAAGATCGACACGTTGTTTCCTGACCTGCGCCTCAGCCGATGAAATGTCGGCAACGGAAACGTCAGCGGACTGCAGAGCGACCGAAAGATTTGCCTCCGCTGACCGCACGGCGACCTGGTACGGTTCCGGATCGATGCGGAACAGGAGTTGACCCTTCCGCACCTTACCATTGTCCTTCACGCCTACTTCGACGACGTCGCCCGCGACCTCAGGTGCAACCTGCGTCAGGAAGGTCTCGACCCGGGCCTGCGACGTGTACGGCGTGTAGCGATCCGAGAGCACGTGATAGACAAAGAGGATCAGCAGCAGGATCAGCGCGATCAGTATGATCTTGCGCATGGGGCTCGCCGGCGGCGGCTTGCCCGAGCCGACATCGATCTCGGTAGCGACAGGCTGGGGGCCCGCGGCCTGCGGCGTATCGTTCATTGGCTCCGTGTCCCCGTTTCCATCGCTTTCGCCGCGGTTGGCGGGACGTTCGTCCAGTCCCCGCCAAGCGCCCGATAAAGGTTGACCAAGGCGCGCTGGTAATCGCCGCGTGCCGAGGCGTACTGCAGTTCCGCGGAGAAGAGACTGCGCTCTGTGTCGAGGACTTCGAGATAGTCCGAGTAGCCGTTTTCGTACCGCTCATTGGCAAGCTCGACGCCTCGCCGGAGAGTAGCCACCCGCCGTCCGAGCGCGTCGCGGAACTCGGCCGTCTGGCGCACTGCAACCAGCGAATCATCCACGTCGCGGAACGCATTCTGGACCACCAGCTCATAGTTCGCGAAAGACTGGTCCCGCCGGGCTTCCGCCTGGTCCACGGCAGCTGTCAGTCCGCCGCCCGTGTAGATTGGGCCCGCAACGTCGCCTGTGAACGACCAGGTTCGAGACGGTCCGCTGAAGAGGTTGCCGAGCGAGGGGCTGGCAAAGCCGAGCAGGCCAGTCAGGCTGATCCGCGGGAAGAAAAGCGCACGCGCGGCGCCGATCAACGCATTGGATGCGATCAGCTGCTGCTCAGCTTGGAGGATGTCTGGGCGTCGGGTCAGCAACTCGGATGGCAGGCCCGCGGGCACGGCGAGCTGATGGAAGGTTGCTAGTTCTTGCGGCGTGGCACGATCGATCGGCCCCGGGTTCCGGCCAACGAGCACGGAGAGGGCATTCTCTTGCACCCCTATGGCTTGCCTGATCGGTGAAAGCGATGCGACCGCAGCCTCATATTCGCCTCTGACCTGGGCCATTTCGAACTCGGATATCCATCCGGCGGCCAACCTCTTTTCGAAGACGTCGACCGATTTCGCTCGTCCCGCCACCGTCTCCTGAGAGACACGAAGTTGCTCATCGAGATCGAGCAGGGTGATGTAGCCGATGATGACGGACGAGATGATCGTTAGTGTAACGCCTCGCCTGGCCTCCTCAGTCGCAAGGAGATTGGCCCGCGCAGCTTCCGTCTCGCGGCGGATCCGGCCCCAGAGGTCGATTTCCCAGCTCGCGGACAGCAGCGAGCTCCAAGTAGTGCTGAGCGGATCGACGATTGACGGGATCTTGCCTTCGCTCGCGCGCGCCCGGTTGCCGCTGAGGCCGTAGCCGACCTGCGGCAGGCCTTGGGACCTGGTGCCGGCGAGGATGGCTGCGAATTCGTCCACTCGGGCGGTCGCGATCTGGAGGTCGCGGTTATTCGTCAGGGCTTCGTCCACCAACGCGTCGAGGTGGCGGTCACCGTACCCCGCCCACCATCGCTCGTGTTCAAGCGACGGCTCCAGGGTCGAAGCAAAGCGGTAGTTGGCCGGAACTTCGACCGTCGGCTTAACGTAATCCGCGCCCTGCACGCAGCCGCTCAGGAGGCCGAGCGAGCAGAGTGCTGCGATCAGGCGCGTTGTATCAGTGCGCATCGGTCGCGGCGGGTCCACGCGGCATCTTGAATCGGTCGAATGTTTCGGGCGGCTGTTGCTTCAGGGACGCAAGGAGCATGCGCATCGCCTCCTGCGATTCCTTTGCGCTTCCAGTCACCGGTCGGTTGATGTCCGTGATGACGGTAATGGAAAGAGCGAGGAGAACGAAAAGGACGAGGGCGGCGCGCTTGCCTCGCGGTCCGTCGACCTGATGACCGACAACCGCAGCCGTGACGGCCAGAAACATGAGCAGGAGGAACAAGACTTCGGCCGGAACTCGCAATTGCCATGCGAGCTTTCGTTCCGTGTCCAGGTCGATCACTTCATTGTAGGTCGACAGCAGCGCAGTCGTCAGGCCGTGATCGAGGGCTGACTCACGCGCAGCCGTCACGGCGGCCCAGATCTCGGTCAGCAATCTGTCGTTCGTTGCGAAATAGGCCTTTTGATCGTCGGCCGTCGCAAGCCTGATGCGGTTGTCCGCATAGGCAACCAACAGGCCGCTCAAGCGAGAGCGATGAGGCTCGTCGAGCAACTGGGCCCGAAGGTATGCGGTTCCGATCGCATTCGCTTCCTTCGTCACCAGTTCCCGGCGCGCCTCGTAACGGTTGATCACCATGCCGAAGCTGAAGGCCAGCAAGAGACCCAACAGGCCCAGGGAGCTGCTCAGCAGATATCCTTCCTGCGCGACCGAGGGCTCCGACTCAGAATCCATTGCATGAGATCGTCGCAGTTGCGCACGCCGGACGAACTGTCCGACTGCTGCCGCGACAAGCAGCACAAGCAGTGTCACGATGCCGGTCCCGACGATCGAAAGGTTGGTGAGCCAACCGGTCAGCATTCCGACTTTCCCCGCACGTTCTGACATTGTCAGCTATGCAGAAGGGTTGTGGGACTTGAACCGGGATATTCCGCGAAACGACTAGGGGATTATCCGGAGACGGCAGCCTCTACCCACTTCACCTGATTGGTGGCGAAAGTCATGTGACGGACAAGGCCACGCGTGAACGACGTTCAAGCTCGACGGCCGATCCGCGATAGCTTCATCTGGAGGGCGTACCAGCGGCGACGCTACGCGCTCCTTTTCTACTCATTGCTCCTCATGCTCGGTCTGACTCCGGTCGCAGCGGCCTTTGGCCTCCCCCAGAACATCATCCGCTTCCTCTGCGGGTTCGCGCTTATCGCCGCAGTGATGCCCAATGAAACGAACCGAAATCGATACGTTCTGCTTGGGACGATCCTACTGATTGTCGCCCTTAGAATTGCCTCTGAACGCGACGACATCCCCATTTCTCCGGGCTCGATGCTCGGGGTGTTCGGGGCCATCGGATTGCTTGCGGCGGCAGGGGCGTTGAAGACGGTCGTCACCACGCGCAAGGTGTCCACTGAAATCATCTACGCTGCGTTGAGCACATATCTGCTCGCTGGCATTTTCTTCGGCCAGTTGCACTTGTCGGTAGAGACCTATTGGCCGGGCAGTTACACCGGGCCGAGCAAGTTCAACGAGGTCAGTGCGCTCTATTTCAGCTTCGTGACGCTTGCGACCCTGGGCTACGGGGATTTCCTGCCGAAAAGCGACATGGCGCGGGGCTTGGTCGTATTCGAAGTCATCGGCGGGCAACTATTCCTGGCCGTAATGGTGGCCCGCCTGATCGGGCTCTTCCCCGGTTCGCGCGATGAGTCGTGAAAACTATTCCGCGGCCTTCAGCCCAGTCTCGTCGGTTTTCGTGTCTGTTGTCGGTGTACCCAGCCATTCGCGGAAAAGCACATAGCCGACGGC
>JBKPKE010000160.1:0-12865 GCA_046730955.1 Pseudomonadota bacterium | reverse complement strand
AGGATCTTCGATCCGTCATTGCTCGCCCCGGCGATGTTGATCAGCGGAAGATTAGGGATCGCCCTGCCGAGCATCGCCAGCAAAGCCTTATATTCGGGGTCGAAGTAGACCGTCTCGCGGTCGTCATCGACCAGAGTATAGCCGGTTACGCGCTGCCCGTTCGCGGCCCGGATGACGCCGTCAATGTCGACGCGAGGATGCGAGGCGACCAGCTCCGTGCCGATCGGATCGCTAAGCTTGATCCGATAGAGCGCCTGACGCCCATTCAGGGGCTTCAGCGCGTAGAGTGAATCAATCGTCGCATCGATCGCGAGCGGCGTGAAATCATCGGTGTCCGCATAATCGGTGAGCGCCTTCCAGTCGCGCGCACTCTTCGTGCGGTAATAATAGCGTACCCGGCCCGTAAGCATCTCGCCGGACAGCTCGGTTACCTGCATCAGGCGCACCGTTCCAAGGCCGTCCGTCATGTAATCGCTGGTATTCGGCTTGGGCGGCTCGGCAACCGTTGACTTGAGCGAGACCGTGTCGACCCGATCAACGCCGTAGCCCTCCTTGGACCGGCCGAGGCGACTCCCGGTTCGATTGATCTCGGGGACATAGGCACGGGCCATCAAGACCGAACCGCCCTGCCCCGGCATCCAGTCGATGACATCGCCGTCATATTGACGAATGCCGGCGTCGTAAAAGCTGGAGGCCTGGCCCAACTGCTTCAGCTTCGACCCGTCGCGGTCGACGGCGATGAGCCGTGAGTATCCGACAAGTTGCCCAGTCTCATTCAGGATTGCTCGATAACGGCAGATCAACCTGTCATCGGTCACGAACGAGCACCAGCTGAGCTTCTCCGGGCCGCTGCCGCTATTGAGAAACGGCTTCACGTCGCCGGTTTCGATATTGGCGACGAATGCGACCGAGCCTGCTCTCGGAGCCGGCGCAACATAGGTCACGCTCTTTCCGTCGGGCGAAATGGCCACCCCATTCGCACTTTCACGTGCACCGAACGCCGCTGCGTCGTCAGCAAGGCTGTAAGTCTGCGCTGAAGCTTGGACACCAACAAACAAGGCTGCTGCTGACGCAGCGGCCAACAAATGACTTGAACGCACTTTGTGAACTCCCCCGTTTAGTCCCCCATGCAACAAGCGTTGCAGACTTGGCGGCAATTACAAGGGCATTGGCCTGAAGGCAGCCGGCTGATAGCGGCGGCGACATGACGTCTCCCCCGCTCCCCGAATGGGCGCCGCATGAAGCCGTTTGGATCGGCTTCCCATCGGAGCCCGACCTCTGGCTTTCCGATCTGATCGAGGCCGAGCGCGAGGTCGCGGCGTTCGCGAAGGCCATTCATGCCAATGGCAAAGGCGAGAAGGTCTGGCTCGTCGCGGCTCATGAGGACGCTGCTCGAAAGGCGCGCGAACTTGCACCTTTCGCGACCGTGATCGTCGAAAAGTTCGGTGACATCTGGCTTCGCGATAGTGGCCCGATCATCATGGGCTCCGGCAAGCAACGGCGAGCACAAGGCTTTCGCTTCAACGGCTGGGGCGCAAAGTATGAATTGGAAGGCGACCAGGACATAGGCGAGCGCATCGCGAAGGCCGCCGCACTGCCCTACTCACAGGCCGATTGGGTGCTCGAAGGAGGCGCCATCGATCACGATGGGTCCGGTACGGTCCTCACAACCGAGCAGTGCCTGCTCAATCCGAACCGAAATCCGTCACCAACGCACGAAGACATTGAAGGACGGCTTGAAATCGACCTCGGCTTCGAACGGGTGGTTTGGCTCGGCGAGGGCCTGCTCAACGACCATACGGACGGACACGTCGACAATCTTGCACGCTTCGTTGCGCCGGGACGTGTAGCCATCCCGACCGCCGCGAAGGATGATCCGAACGACGCAATTTATCGAGACGCTGCGAAACGGCTGAATGCAGCGAAGCTGGACGTCGTCACCCTCCCCTCTCCAGGACGCATCGAGAATGCTGACGGCGACATCATTCCGGCGAGCTATATGAACTTCTTCATCGGCAACGCCGCGGTCGTTGTGCCGCAATATGGAGCGCCGAACGACAAGGCCGCAGTCGCCGTCGTCCAGGCCCTGTTCCCCGGCCGCGTTGCAATCGGTCTTCGTGCTGACCATGTCCTGACGGGAGGCGGAAGCTTCCATTGTATTTCCCAGCAGGTTCCCGAATGACCAAACTGACTGTTGCAGCCCTCCAGCTCGCTCTCACCGACGACACGGTCGCGAACATCCGGGCAGTGAGCGATCTCGTTCGCGAGGCCGCGTCGAAGGGCGCCGAGGTCATTCTTCCGCCGGAGTTGTTTGAAGGTCCGTATTTCTGCCGGGTCGAGGACGAAGGCCTCTTCGCCAATGCACGGCGTACGGAAGAGCATCCCTCCGTCGTCGCTATGCAGGAGCTGGCGAAGGAGCTTAGGATTTGGATTCCGACCAGCTTCTTCGAGCTCGACGGCCCGCACCATTACAACTCGCTCGCGATGATCGGCCCGGACGGAAAGGTCGCTGGCGTTTATCGGAAGAGCCACATCCCCGATGGACCCGGTTACGAGGAGAAGTTCTACTTCCGCCCTGGCAACACCGGCTTCAAGGTTTGGAACGGCCCACATGCTTCAACGCTCGGCGTCGGCGTCTGCTGGGACCAATGGTATCCGGAGACGGCCCGCGCGATGATGCTGATGGGAGCCGAAATCCTCTTCTATCCGACTGCAATAGGAACTGAGCCGCACGACCCTGACCTCGATACGTCACGCCTGTGGCGCCGGGCGATGATCGGCCATGCTGTGAGCAATGTCGTTCCTGTAGTCGCAGCCAACCGCATCGGCACCGAGCACGGCCAGCGCTTCTACGGGCACAGCTTCATCTGCGACGAGCGCGGGGACATTCTCGCGGAGTTCGGGGCCGAGGAAACGGGCGTACTGGTGGCGACGCTGGACACGGCTCAGGCGAAGAAGCATCGCGCGGCTTTCGGCTTCTTTCGTGACCGCCGGCCGGAGCTTTACGGACGGCTCGTCGAAGACCTCTGAGCTACAGCTCTAGGCGATAGTAGATGCTGTCGCTAATCTCATCGCCGACCTGCCAGGTTCCTTTCGCGCGGCCGATCTCGAGGAAGCCGTGCCGCGTGAGCAGCATGATGGATGACAGATTGCGCGGGTCGACATCGGCGGTCAGCTCAGTCGCTCCCATTTTGCGGCGATGGTCGATGAACGCCGCCATCGCCTCGCTCGCATAGCCCTTCCCCCAATGCACGGGATCGATGAGAAAACCGAACTCCGGCAGTCTCCACGCGCCGAACTTCCCGATCAATTCCCCATCGAGCGTAACGATGAAATCATCGCTCTCGGCGGAATCGGCTTCAACCATCGAGGCCATCCAGCGCTCGGTTTCGCCGAGCTCCTTGTGCGGCGGGTTCGACCAATAGCGCATCGCGACGGGGTTACTCATGATGCGGTGCATGGGCAGTGCGTCCTGGTACGACGCTCGGCGGAGCAACAGCCGTTTGGTGCGGATCTCGTCAGGCATCGCGAAGCGCCAGTGCCCTCTCGAACACGCTCTCGAACATTTCGGCGTTCAGGCGATTGGTGTTCTGGTTGTACCTTGAGCAGTGATAGCTCGAGAGTAGGATGCGGCCGTCGGGAGCAACGGCTTCCGCGCCATGACCGAACTTCGTGGTTGTCGGCGTGAGGCCCAGCGCCCTCGCTGCGGCAATGTGAGCGATCTGGCCGAGGGCCACCAGGACGCGTACTTTCGGCAACGCAATGAGTGCCGCCTCGAAATAATTGCGGCAGGTCGCGATCTCGCTTGGCTCAGGCTTGTTCGCGGGCGGAAGGCACTTCACGGCGTTGAGGATCACTGCACCGGCGAGCTTCAGTCCGTCGTTGGGATCGGCGTGATACTTTCCCTCCGCCAAGCCGAATTTCAGCAACGTCGCGTAGAGCAGTTCGCCCGCGTAATCGCCCGTGAAAGGTCGCCCCGTCCGGTTCGCCCCATGCTTGCCCGGAGCCAGCCCGACGATCGCCAGCCAGGCATTCGGATCCCCAAAGGCAGGAACCGGAGCATTCCACCAGTCGGGAAAGGCCGCCCTGCATTCCTGCCTGAAGGCAACCAGCCTCGGGCAAAGCGGACAGTCGCGCGGCGCCTCTGCGAGAGGAAGCGGCGACCGGTCGGCAGGGCTGGCGAACTGCATTAACGTGACGTAGGCGACCGGCAGTGTCCGGCGCAACGTACCTCTACGCCATCGCAATCGGCTCCAACCGTCCTCACGGGCAGTACGGACGGCCGACGGGTGTCATTCAAGCGGCGATTGCACGCCTCGATCAGGAGTTCGAACTCTTCGACGCCGCTCCGATCCTCATCAACGCCGCGCACGGCGGCGCTGGACGAGACTTCGCCAATTCCGTCGCTTTGGTTGAAAGCGACGTGGAGCCGCCGGAGATGCTTGGCCGGCTAAAGGAACTCGAGCGAGATTTCGGACGCCGCCGCGGCCGCCGTTGGGGTGCCCGCGTACTTGATCTGGACATAATCGCCTGGAGCGGCGGTCAATGGCGAACCCACGGGCTTACCATTCCGCACAAATCGGCGTCGGCGCGGAGTTTCGTCATCGGTCCCCTCGCCTCGATCGCTCCCGGCTGGCGTCTCGATGGTACGATCACCGCCCGACATTTCGCTCATCGCCTTGCCCGCCGCTCCCCTCGCGGCTAACGGGACCTCGCTGGTCGGGCCCATAGCTCAGTCGGTAGAGCAACTGACTTTTAATCAGTAGGTCGCTGGTTCGAATCCAGCTGGGCTCACCAGCATCATCTCACCCGTTTGCAGAGTGTCTGCGGTAATAACGCTCACGGAACGAGCCTAGATGCCGCTCGAAGGCCGCGGCCTGCCCGATTCGCGAGGTCGAAATCGGTTGCTTCACTTGCGTAACGCTGGCCGTTCGAACGGCGCGATCCGTCGGCAATGAAGTCTCAAGCCCGGCTTCGAGCGGGAGCCCGAAATGCTGTTGAAGCCGTCGTGACCACTCGCCTGGCGACCGAACCAGCTCTTCATAGGGCACGATGAGGATACGATCCGGGAAAACGGCTTTCCAGTGCTGCAGCATCTGGTCCTCCAACCGCATATAGTCCGCGATGTCGGTGAGGGAGCATGTCCAGGCCAGCCCGGCGGTAAAGTAGTTCCGGAAGCACGACAGGGCGACATCCTCCGGGGTGCGTTGCAGCCACGCAATGCGCGCATCCGGCATCGAATGCAGGATAAGCCCAGTAAGAAGCGTTTGCCCGAGCGACTTGTCGACGACGAGGTCGGTGCTCCGGAAGCGCATGTCCAGCAAATGACTATAGTCCCGGGCGATGGCACCCCATGGATCCTGTCCGTTCGAGCTCTGATACCGCTGCACGCTGTCGCGAGCGAAACCAGGCACGGGGGTGAGAGCAACAGCGAAGAGATTGAGCTCCGCCCCGTCGGCGACAGCCGGGTGGCCGACCAGCAATTGCTCGGTCAATGTCGTGCCGGACCGCGGCAAACCCGTGACGAACAGCGACCGCTGTCCTTCGAACCGGGAAGGCGTGAGCTCGTCCATCGCCTGTTTGCCGGACTCGCGGATCATCGCCTCGACAGCGTCGCGGTGCCCTTTCATGTCAAAGGGCCGCTGCTTGCGGATCAACTCGGCGCCGTGAGAATAATGAGCGAAGGCGCGGTCGGCATCGCCGCAGTCCTGACGAGCCTTGCCGAGCGCGTAGGAAAGGCTCGCCCGAACTTCCGCAGGCGCGTTGAGAGGCTCAAGCCGCTCCATTGCGACAAGGTCCGGATCGCCCGGCGAAAACGTCTTGATCATGGCCAGGGCGAACCATGTCTGCATCGCGTAGGGCATCTTCGCGATCGCGCGTCGGAACAGATCCTGCGCTTCCTCGACCCGGCCGAACTGATTGACGATGGTCCCGCGTATGTGGAGCACCGAAGGATGCTCCCTGATCGATACGGGCTGGCGCCCGATGTCCTCGAGCGCTTCCTCCGACCGGCCATAAGTCCCGAGCATCGCCCAATAGCCTCGAAGCCCCTCCATCGAGCCCGGCGACCAGCGTCGAGACGCTTCGATCGCTGCGTCAATCTCACCGATGTGAGCCGCGAGTTGTGCCACGCTCGGAAGGTTCTTCTGCGCGGTGTTTCCATCGCGGATCTCGCGTCCCAGAAGCGCGCCGGCGGACCGCCGGTCACCGCGCTTGAGCGCCTCCAGAGCCTGCACGAAGTAAGGTTTAGCTGAGGCGTTCATAGAGCTGCTGGCTTTGGCTTGGCGGTAGTAGCGTTCGCGAAACGGCTGCAGATGACGGGAAAAGCTGGACGCGCGCCCGATCCGGTCGGTCGTGATCGGTCGCCCGACCTGGCCGACGCTGGCGGTCTTGATCGACCTGCCCGTTTGCATCGCTTCGTGGATTGCAGCCTCCTTCTTCAGTCCGAAGTGACCTTGAAGCCGCTCCGCCCAGCTATCCGGGTTCTGCGCAAGCTCCTCATATGCCACTTCCAGAATACGGTCTCCGAACAGTGTCCGCCAATGAGCGTACAGGCGATCGTCGATCCGCATGTGATCGGCAATGTCGGCCAGCGATGCAGTCCACCCGAGCCCGCCCGAGAACGGGGTCCGCAGGCACGATATTGCGACGTCTTCGGGTGAACGGCGCAACCAGGCGATACGCGCTTCCGGCAAGCAATGAAGCAGAAGACCGATGAGCAGGGACTGGCCGAGCGACTTGTCGACAACGAGACCCGGTGTGCGGAAGCGCATGTTCAACAGCCGCGCATAGTCGCGGCCTATTTCGCCCCAGGGATCTTGGGATTCGGTCCGCAGCTGATATGCGAGAGCATTTTCGAGGCGGATGCCGAGGGTAGACAGGATTGAAGCGCCAAATAGATTGACTTCGGCGCCGTCGACGACGGCGGAATGACCGCAAAGAATCCGCTCGGTAAGCGTCGTTCCGGATCGTGGAAGGCCGGTGACGAATAACGACCTTTGGCCTTCGAATCCCGAATGGACCAGCCGCCGCAGATTGGGGGCAGTGAATCCGGCGATCGCGGCTTCCGCTGCGCGTTCGAATTGTTCGGCGTCAGCGGGGTTCCGCTGACGACGTATTGCACCCGCTTCCGAATAGAGGCGGAATGCCTCGTCAATGTCGTGGCTGTCCTCGCGGGCCTTGCCGAGCGCGTAGAGGAAGTTTGCGCGTCCGTCGGGCTCTCTCGCCAGTCGCGCCAATCTTTCAATCTCTGCAATGTCGGGATCACCGGCGCTGAACGTCTTGATCATCGCCAGGGAAAGCCACGCCGCTGAAAAGCCCGGCGCTTTCGCGATCGCTCGGCGGAAGAGTTCCTCCGCTTGTCCGAAGTGGCCCTGCTCGGTCGCGACCGCCGCCAGACGGTAAAACGCCATGGGATGTTCCCGGACCGCGGACGGCTGCTGCTTGATGTGATCGGTTGCTTCAGCATCCCTGCCGTATGACGCCAGGGTGCTCCAATAGGCGGCCAGCGATTCAATCGAGCCACCTGCGGCCAGTCGCCGCGACGCCTCGATCGCGAGTTCGATCTCGGAAAGATGCGAGGCCAGCTGGAAAACGATATCAAGCACTTGGGGCGAACCGTCCCCGTCGCGAAGCTCCCGCGCGAGCAGCTCGGCGCCACGACGGCGGTCTCCGGCTTTCAGTGCTTCAAGGCCCTGCACGAAGAACGGCTTCGTTGTTGCCAATCGCGGCGTGGAGTGCTCCGCGGGTGCCGAGCTTACTCGTGGCGGGTCGAGCCGAACATTCTTTCTAGGCATAGGCATAGGGCAATTCAGTGCGCCGATCATCGCCGGCGCCTACCCGGCAATAACCAGCCAGGGGTAGATCGCTTGACATGCGAAAAAGGGGCGGCGCTGTCGCGCCGCCCCAGTCTCGCCTAACCTGGAGGTCGGGGCCGTTAGCCACGCTCCGGAGCCGGTGCCGGCGGCGGCGGCGGCGGCGCTGCCGGGCACGTTTCCGTTGCCAGGATCACCGTGCCGTCGGAGCAGGACTGCGTTGCCGGCGGAGGGGCCGAGTCCGGAGCCGGCAGTGGCGGCGGCGGAGCAACGTCCGCGTCGCGCCGAGCCGGTGAACCACCCCACATGAAGTCCAGGCCAAGCCGGACATAGCGCGGGGTCTGGTAATACAACGGCGTGTTGTACAGCGGATCCGGCTTCCAGCATTCCTTCACTCCGGTTCCGCATTCAGTGGCCTTCGAGGAGCGACCAGTCTCGTGCTGCAGGTACCGCTGCGTAACTGCATGGCTGTTGAAGACGTTGAACACGTCCGCGCGCAGAACAAGCTTGCGGTTGTCGGTGTCGCCGAACGGGATATTGACGCGCGCCGACAGGTCGACCTGCTTCAACCAGTCCGTCTTGGGGCCTTGCCCCCTCGGAGCCGGAGACGTCGACGTGTAGTAACCGCCGCTACCCGTCACGCCATTCTGCCCCTTCACGTTCAGCGGGCCGGTGCCGCAGAAGTGGCTGACCGAACCATATGCGTACGACGGATCGAACACGTCCGGCTGCGGGAAGAACGGATGGATGCCGAGGCATGAGCCTGGCCGCGGCGATTGAACGAAGATGTTCGTGCCGACCGTGAACATCTTGTTGATGTGATACGCGCCGGCCACCTTGAACTGCCAGGTGTGGTCGTTGGGCAGACGTCCGTAGCCGTGGTCGCTCAGACCCAAATAGTCGTAGTCCTGCGTCGCACCGGAGTCACCCTGTGCCGTATTACCGGCGTCCGACTTGACAGTGCCTTCGGTCGAACCGCGCAGGCGCGACCAGGTGACCGAGCCCATTGCGAACCACTTGCCGTCGTCCGCCTTCTGGAAGTCAAGCGTAATCGCCTTGTAGGTCCGCTTCGGGTTTGGAAAGTTGAGTCCCGTCTTCAATGTTACGGGCGTGACCTTGCCGTTAAGCGCGTCGAGCCAGTCGTTCACCACGAGCGAGTCCGCATGGTGGACGTTCCAGATCATGTATGCAGAATTGTTGCTGTAGAAGCTGCAGTGCGACGCATTCCTCGCGACGTCCTGGTCCAGTCCGCACCAATATGCGCCGAGCTGCCCCGCGAAATCCGTGTCTTCCGACACTCGGCCGAGCTTGCGGTAGAGACCGTTGATGCCGACACTGAGCAGACGGTTGACTTGGTAGCGGGCACCGAGGGTGAACTCATCCTCATAGGAAGCCTTGGTCCCTGGCACGACCTTAGCCAACGCCGGGTTAAGCACGTAGGCGCCGAGGAGCGAGCAAGTGCCATCGACCGGGGTGGGCGAGCCAGGGGCCTCCGTGATGGGCTTGAACCCAGGCGCGACCGTCGGATCCGGGCAGTTGGACGGGCCTGAATTGCCAACCGCGTCGCCAAGCTGCAATAGCGGAAGGCCGGTAACCGGATCGATCTGACCCGGGGTCTGCCCGAACGTCGCTGCCGTGAAACCCGTCGGATAGTCGAAGGTCTCCTTGAAGTAGAGATCGCGGCCGCGGAAGCCCATCGTCATCGCCGGCGGGATGAAGTAGCGGCCATAGCTGCCGGTGAACCGCCAATTCTCCAGTGAAGATGGAGCATAGTTGAACGCGACCCGCGGACCCCAGTTGCCCTTGGAGTTCATGTACTGATCGCCACCTAGGTTGGTCTGGCGGAATTCGTCGTCGCGAAGGCCAATGTTCAGGGTCAGGCCGTCGATCGGCGTGCGCCAGGAGTCCTCGATGTAGAAGGCCGTATCGTTCGCCGAGATTTGGCCGCCGAGGTGCTCGTACGTGAGCTCGATACCTGTATCTCTGTAGGTGTAGCAGATCGGCAGGCCGGCGGGACCGTTGCAGTCCGTCGTCTTCGTCTCGCTCAAATCCTCATTGTCGAAGCCCAGGCGGACGTGGTGCTCGCCAGCGGCACTGAAACGGATGTCCGCATCGCCGCGGTAGAAGCGACGCTTCGTGTCAGCGACGGTCGTCTGGGCGAACTTCTGCTTTGAGCGAATGACCGTGGCACCGCCGGTAATGGCCGTGCGGAGATCTGCCACGTAAAAGGCGTCCGGGTCGGTCGGAATGAAATTGCTGCGGTCCTTGCTGACACCATAGGCGCCCGAAAGCGTCAGGTAATCGGTCACGTCGCCGGTGTATCGGGCAACCCAGTTGACGCCGCCCTTTTCGATCTTCCGCGAACCCTGGAAGTCGCCAACCTCACCGCCGGTGAATTTTGCGTTCGGCGTGTAATCGTAGATCGACTGGGTATCCGTCGAACGAGTATCGAAGATCGTGAATTCGGCGTGCTGCGTCGGCGTGATGTAGCCGTCCACCTTCGCACCCCAGAACGGGTCGTTCGACTTGGTGCGCGAGAAGGTGCTGAAGCCGGTCGCCGGATTCACTGCGCCGGTCGCATATTCGTACGTATTCCGTTGCGGCTGGATCAAACCGTAGACGAACAGGTGATCCGGAATGACTGCGCCGCCGCCTTCGAGGGTCAGCTGCTTACGGTCGCTGCTCTCGGCATTGCCGATACGCCGCGGAGCCGTTGGCGACGTCGTATTGGGGCTGTGGGATTGGAGGCCACTTGGCTCCCAATCGACGTGCAGTGCCAGGAACGGCACGTTCGACCCCGACTTTGTGGTCGCATTGACGACACCGCCGGTCGCGCGGCCGAACTCGGCCTGGTAACCGCCGGTCTGCACGTCGACCGTCTTGTAGAAGTAGAACGGAACTTTCGCCGAACCGACGTACGTGTCCGGGTTCGTGATATTGAGACCGTTGATGTAATAGGCGTTCTCGGCGACCGACGAGCCGCCGACGGAGGGAACGTCCTCGCCGTGTTCGCCCCCGGCGAACCCGCGGACACCTTTCATCGTGGTCGGCGCAAGCAGCGTGATCGACGTCAGGTCGTGGCCGATCGGCGCATTGGCGTTCACCTGCGTCACGTCGATGTTCAGGCCGGTCGTCGCCTGCGTCTGGGCAACGCGAAGGCGCGTGCCGGTGACGATGATCTCCTTGCTCGCCGTTGCGCTCACCAGCTCGACATTGGCCGAGGTTTGTTGCGCGGCGGCGATGTTGACGGTGCCGTCGAACGGGGCGAGTCCCGGCGCAGTCACGGAGACTTCATATGCACCGGCAGGAAGGCCGGATGCGGAATAGCTGCCGGCCCCGTTCGTGGTCAGCGTGCGGACCTGGCCCTGCGCGACTGACCGCAGCGTGACCGTGGCTCCACTGACGGCGCGACCCTCAGATTCGACGGTGCCGCTCAGCGAGCCGGACGTATAGTCCTGCGCCGAAGCGGCGGTCGGCACAATAAAGCTGGCCGCGGCGCCCGCACTCATAATAGCCAGGGCCTGCAACCCAGCAGACGCGCGCAAAATCGACTTCCTCATTACGTACTCCCCCAAGCGGCGAAATGTCTCGCCCGTTCTATTGACGTAGATATTCGTAGAACGCGCCGCCGAGTAGAAACATTAAATGAATGATTCAACCTCGGCGAAAAGACATTACTTTTGTTTCTTAGTATTGTTGCGAAGTTGCAACATTTCTCTTCTACTCTTTACTTGTGTACTATTTCTATGAGGCGCACGAATACCGCCGCTTGTCAGGGTGTTCCCCCTGATCGGCATCTTCGATGATTAGCGCCTTGGCCCGCTCGAGCCTCGATGAAGCACCGAACTAGGCTGCTGTCCGGGCAGGGCAGAAGGATCTATTCTGCGAATGGTATAATCGCGCGATGATTGTCCGTTCTAAAGACGAACCGCGTTATTGAACGCCGAACCGCCCGGCGCGCCGTCCTGCCGACGCTTCACTAATGCCGATGTGATACTCGTGATCGGCGCTGCCAGCGCGCTCCTCGTCGGTCAGGTGCAGCCGGCTTGCCTCGACCTGTTAGCGCCAAGCATTTCGCAATCAGAGCTTTTGCGACTCCATCGAACTCGGCGGAACCACCGGCGGCCCGGCGTTCGTTTTGCCGCTTGCCGTTGTACCTGCGGCCTTGAGCTCCAGTTCATGGAATTGCGAACGCTTCACGACCCTGTCGAGCTCTAGCAAGGTGGTCAGTAGCGATTCCATTCTGTCGAGTGGCCAGGCGTTCGGCCCATCAGACTTGGCATTGGCCGGATCCGGATGGGTCTCCATGAATAGCCCCGCGATGCCGGCGGCCACCGCTGCCCGGGCCAGCACCGGAACGAACTCGCGCTGTCCACCCGAGCTCGTCCCCTGCCCGCCGGGAAGCTGCACGGAATGCGTCGCGTCGAACACGACGGGACAACCGGTCTCGCGCATAATCGACAGGCTGCGCATATCCGAAACGAGGTTGTTGTAGCCGAACGAAGCACCCCTCTCACAAACCATAATCATTGGATCGTCGATGCCCGCTGCTTGGCCAGCGTTCCGTGCTTTCGCGACGACGTTCATCATGTCGTGCGGCGCCATGAACTGCGCCTTCTTTATGTTCACCGGCTTACCGGATGCGGCGACCGCGTGGATGAAGTCCGTCTGTCGCGCTAGGAAGGCAGGCGTCTGGAGGACGTCAACGGCCTGAGCCGCGGCTGCAATCTGAGGAAGGTCGTGGACGTCGGTAAGAACCGGTACGCCGACCTGCTCACGAACCTTCGCCAGGATACGAAGGCCTTCGTCCATCCCAAGGCCGCGGAAACTCCGGTCCGAAGTTCGGTTCGCCTTGTCGTAGCTCGATTTGAAGATGAACAGGATGCCGAGCTTGTCGGTGATGACCTTGAGTTTCTCGGCAACGCTCAGCTGCAGTTCCTCGCTTTCCACGACGCATGGCCCGGCAATCAGGAAGAAGGGCTGGTCGAGGCCAATTGCGCGACCGAACAAACGCATGGCTCACTCCAGTCCAGCGGTCGCGAGCGATCGCT
>JBKPKE010000159.1:0-29713 GCA_046730955.1 Pseudomonadota bacterium | reverse complement strand
GTTCAAGCCAGTTGGGTGGCGTGAGACCCTTGGCGCGCAGGAACTCCGGATTAAACAGGCGGGATTGATAGCGGGTAGCGGGGTCGCAAAGGATGGTAACGATCGTCTTGCCCGGCCCAAGTTTCCTGGCGAGCCTGATCGCTCCTGCGACGTTTACGCCAGTGGATAGACCGACGTTGATTCCTTCGTCGCGGATAAGGCTCAGGGTGACATCCAGGCTCTCCTGGTCCTGGATGAAGAAGGCCTCGTCGACCGATAGTCCCTCGAGGTTGGCGGTCACCCGGCCCTGACCGATGCCTTCGGTGATCGAGCTTCCCTCGGCCTTCAATTCGCCCGTCGTATAATAGGAATAGAGTGCGGCTCCGGGCACGTCGGCGATGGCGATCGCAACGTCGGGCTTGCGCGCACGCAGGGCAATGGCGGTCCCGGCAAGCGTCCCGCCCGTCCCGACCGCGCTGATGAAGCCGTCGACGCTTCCGTCAGTCTGCGCCCAGATCTCCGGCCCGGTCGTCCGTACGTGAACGTCACGATTGGCAATATTGTCGAACTGGTTGGCGAAGATGGCACCGTTCGGATGCTCGCGCGACAGCCGCTCTGCCATTCGGGCCGCCACCTTCACGTAATTATTGTCGCTGCGATAGGGCGCGGCGGGGACTTCGACCAGGATCGCCCCGAGCGAGCGTAGAGTGTCCTTCTTCTCCTGGCTCTGCGTCTCCGGGATGACGATCACCGTCCTTAGGCCAAGGGCGTTGCCGACGATCGTCAAGCCGATGCCCGTATTGCCCGCCGTGCCTTCGACGATAAGTCCGCCGGGACCGATCAGGCCCTTGCTCATCGCGTCGGTGACGATACCGAGCGCCGCCCGATCTTTTACGGAATGACCGGGGTTCATGAACTCGGCTTTCCCGAGGATCGTGCAGCCGGTCTCTTCGGACGCGCGGCGGAGCTTGATCAGCGGCGTGTTGCCGATTGCGGCAAGGACAGTCTCACGTATGTCCATGGCCGTGCCTTACCGTGTCAGCCCTTGCGGCGGTAGCGCAGATAATAGGGCCGGCGCCCCTCGCGCCGGGACTTTGCGCCGTAGCGCGTTTCGATCCAACCGCCAGACGGTTCGAGGAAGTCGTTCGGCTTCCCCGCGAGCCAAGCGAATTGCTGTCTGTGCCGCTGCATCACCATCAGCGCCCACGTGAGGTAGGTCGGATCGTCGGTCGCCAGCCGGAACTCGCCGCCGGGTTTCAGCTTGGACGCGAAGAGGTCGACCGGGCCATCGTTGACCATGCGCCGCTTGGCATGCCGCGACTTCGGCCAGGGATCGGGATGGAGCAGATAGATGAAGCTCAACGCTCCGTCCGGGACGCGCTTCAGGACATCGAGCGCGTCGCCCTTCCACAGTCGAACGTTCGGAAGATGCTTGTCTCGGATATGCGCGAGTGCGGTCGCAACGCCGTTGAGAAAAGGCTCGCAACCTATGAAGGCGTGGTCCGGCAGCAGGCCGGCGCGATAAGCAAGATGCTCGCCCGAACCGAAGCCGATCTCGAAATGCAGCGGCCGGCTCTCGCCGAAGAGCCGGTCCGCCGAGATCTCTCCCTCGGCAGGCACTTCGATCTGCGGGAGAAGCTTTTCGACGAGGTCCTGCTGCCCCTTGCGGAGTTTGTGACCACTCGATCGGCCATAGAGCCGGTTGAGCGTGGTCGGATCGCCAGGCTTGTGAGCGGTCATGGGCGGCCGGTTAGACACTCGATGCTCCGTTCATCAAGGCCCGGTCGCGTTCGAGCCAGGTAGCTCTTCGCAACGAGCCCGGATTTCGTGCGTTTTCTCTGGCAATTCAGAGGAGGAAATCGTGGCGACTGTTAATCGCGAGTCCAATGGCGATCATCCGCGCAGCACTGCGAAGATCGCCGATCATCCGATCCACCCGATGCTGATCCCATTCCCGATCGTTTGTTTCGTCGGGACGCTGGTTACGGACATTGTGTACAGCCGCAACGGCAATGATGGCTGGGCGACGGCCTCGCATTGGCTGCTCGGAATTGGTCTCGCCATGGCCGCGCTCGCCGCTGTGGCCGGGCTTGCCGATTATCTGGGCGACAACCGCCTGCGCGGCCTCGGTGACGCGCTCAAGCACATGCTCGCCAACGTCACGGTGGTTGTTCTCATGGCGGTGAACTTCGTGCTTCGCCTCGGAAACAACGAGTTCATTCCCTCGACCGGTGTTTTCATCTCGGCGGTGGCGGTCCTCCTCCTGCTGTACAGCGGATGGAAGGGCGGCAACCTCGTCTACCGACATGGCGTGGGCGTCCACGACAGTCCTGCAGAGCGCATGTAACGCCCAATCCCGCCTGAGGAGTAATTATCGTGGAACGGGCCTCAACGGCGCTTCGAACGCCGGTGTACAGCTTGCTACTGCCGATAGCTGTCACCTGCTTCATCGGCGCCCTCATCACAGATTTTGCTTACCTCAATAGCGGTGGGAACCTACTCTGGCTCAACTTCTCCTGCTGGCTACTAGCCGCAGGACTGGTCTTTGCCGGTTTTGCCTTGGTCGCTCTCCTGGTCGCCATCCTGCGTGACGCCCGCGGCGGTTGGCTTCAGTTTGCGTTGCTGGCGGGCGCGTGGGTCGTCCAATTCGTAAATTCGCTGATCCATGCGCGGGATGGCTGGACGGCGGTCGCCGGAGCCGGCCTCGTCCTTTCGATCATCGGGACAGTCGTGATCCTAGTCGCGGCTTGGCTGTGGCAGACGACTGGCCATGTCCTGGCCGGAGAAAGGATATGATCAGGCGTTTTCTGGCCACCGCCGCGCTGCTCTCCTTCGCGTCGTGCAGTACCAAGCAAAATGTCGATCCGATGCAGCAGGTCGGTCCGAATCCCGTTCTGCCAGAGCCGGCGCAGGGCCTCATCGCGGATGTCGGTGTTGCAAAGGTCGTCGGCTGGAAGAAGGGCGAGACGCCGTCAGTTCCTGCGGGCTTCCGAATCCAGGCAATGGCGACGGGATTGGCGAGCCCCCGCGAGGTCTACGCGCTTGCGAACGGCGACATCCTCGTGGTGGAATCGCAGAGGACCGGCTCGGAGCCGGTGGACAGGCCGAAAGACCCGATCCGCGACTTCATCATGTCGATCTCCCATGGCAGTGGCGGAGCCCAGGAGACGTCGGGGGCCGGCGGTGGTCCGCCACAGCGCATCACGCTTCTGCGCGACGCCAACGGCGACGGCCAGCCGGAGCAGAAGACAGTGCTGGTCGACCACCTCAACTCCGCATTCGGGGTCGTGCTGGTCGGAAGCGACCTGTACGTCGCTAATACCGACGCAATCGTCCGTTATCCGTTCACGCCTGGGCAGACGAAGGTCAATGCGCCTCCGCAGAAGGTCATCGACCTGCCTGCCGGTTTGATCAATCACCACTGGACGAAGAGCCTGACCGCGAGCCCGGACGGGTCGAAGCTCTATGTGGGTGTCGGCTCGAACAGCAATGCGCAGGAGCGCGGACCCGAGGCGGAGACCAACCGGGCCGCCATCTGGGAAGTCGACCCGAAGACCGGTCAGTTCCGGATCTTCGCGAGCGGGCTTCGAAACCCAAATGGGCTCACTTTCTATCCGGGCAGCAACAGGTTGTGGACGGTTGTGAACGAGCGCGACGAGCTCGGCCCCAATCTCGTCCCGGACTACATGACGTCGGTTCGCCCGGGCGCCTTCTACGGCTGGCCCTACAGCTATTACGGGCATCATGTGGATCCACGCGTGCGTCCTAAGCGAATGGCCCTCGTGGCAAGGGCCATCCCGCCTGACTATGCGCTAAGCTCACACGTCGCGCCTTTGGGCCTGGCCTTCTACACGGGTGCGAGCTTCCCGGCGGGGTTCCGCGGTGGCGCCTTCGTCGGCGAGCACGGCAGCTGGAACCGGACGAGCTACAACGGCTACCGGGTCGCATTCATCCGCTTTGCCGACGGAAAGCCCATCGGGAAGCCGATCACCTTCGTCGCCGGATTCCTCGGACCAGACCTGAAGGCGCGCGGACGGCCCGTGGGCGTGGCGATCGACAGGACCGGCGCACTCATCATTGCCGATGATGTCGGGAATACCGTCTGGCGAGTGAGCTACGTCGGTTCAGGCGATCGGGCCCCAAGCGCCTAAGGCCTGCAGGCCTTACCTTCATATTCGTTGCGATGATTGACGTAGGCCTTGCCGTTCCAGCGCACGACCGGGAAGCAGAAACCCGGACCGCCTAGCGATATGTCGGGCCAGCCAGCGTTGCCAGTCGTCTTGAGAAACTCCGGCATAGCTGTTTCGTCGGCCATCCGCTTCCAGCTGCCGTCCGCCTGCTTCGACAGCAGCCAGAAGTGCGTGCCGGTCATGCCGTAGCAGACGGCGCCGCCTTCGGTGACAACAGCCTCCGGACGGCCGTCGCCATTGAGGTCATCATAGGTCTCGATGCTTCCAGGCGAGTAGGACTCGCTCTCCGCGCCCTCGCAATTGCCGGACTTCCAGGCCGCGCCCGCTTTCTTGAAGCCAGCCGCCTTGAAGATCGCCGCTTGCTCGGCGGCTGGCGCTGAGGCTGCAAGCATGGCGGCGAGCAGAAGCATCGCCGCTACTTACCATGCGTTCGCCGATTAGGCGACGGCAGCCTTCAGATCTTCGACCAGGTCGATCCGTTCCCAGGGGAAGAGGCCACCCTCTGACTGGCGGCCGAAGTGACCGTAAGCGGCGGTCGCGCGGTAGATCGGTTTGTTCAGCCCAAGGTGAGTGCGAATGCCGCGCGGGGTCAGGCCTCCGAGCTTCTCGATCTTGCCGATCGCCTGCTCGAGCTGTTCATCGCCCACCGTGCCCGTGCCATGTGTGTCCACGTACAGCGAGAGCGGCTTCGACACGCCGATGGCGTAGGCGAGCTGGATCGTGCAGCGGCGCGCGAAGCCTGCTGCGACGATGTTCTTAGCGAGGTACCGCGCTGCGTAAGCGGCCGAACGGTCGACTTTCGTCGGATCCTTGCCTGAGAAAGCGCCGCCGCCGTGCGGCGCAGCGCCGCCGTAAGTGTCGACGATGATCTTGCGACCGGTGATGCCGGCGTCGCCGTCCGGCCCGCCGATCTCGAAGCTGCCGGTCGGATTGATGTGATAAACGGTCTCGTTGCCCAGCAGCTCGGCGGGCATGACCTTGGCGACCACGTCCTTCACATAGGCGTGGAGCTCGGCCTGCTTCTCGCCCTTGTCGTAGCCGGGCTTGTGCTGAGTCGAGACGACGATGGCCGTCGCCTTGGCCGGCTTGCCGTCCTCGAAGCGCAGGGTGACCTGGCTCTTGGCGTCCGGCTCGAGGAAGGGAGCAGCGCCGGAATGGCGGTCCTTGGCCATGCGGGCGAGGATCTTGTGGCTGTAATCGAGCGTCGCCGGCATCAGGTCCGGGGTCTCGTCGCAGGCGAAGCCGAACATGATGCCCTGGTCGCCGGCACCCTCGTCCTTGTTCTCACCGGCGTCCACGCCCTGAGCGATATGCGCCGACTGCGGATGGAGATGGTTAGCGAAGTCCAGCCGGTCCCAGTGGAAACCTTCCTGCTCGTAGCCGATCTCACGGACAACGCCGCGCACGGTGGACTCGATCTCCTCGCGGATCCCCGGCGCCCAATTGCCCTCTTCGTCCATGATGCCTTGGCCGCGGATTTCGCCGGCGAGGACGACGCGATTTGTCGTCGTCATCGTCTCGCAGGCTACGCGCGCCTCCGGGTCCTTCGACAGGAACAGGTCGACGATGGCGTCGCTGATCTGGTCGGCGACCTTGTCGGGATGACCTTCGGAAACGGATTCAGACGTGAAGAGATAGGAGCTGCGCATAGGAGCGAGATGCCTCAAATGTCGGGATATAAGGAAAGCTTTATATGTTGGTCCTGTAGCGGCCGCGTCTCTCCAGCACAATGGCAAGGATCATGAGCAGCAGGCCCAGCGCCACGGGGATGGTATTTCCGATGCGTGCGAATGGAGTCGTCTTCGTCGAGGCAGGTGGAATCGCTGCGTCGATCACTCCCATATGTCTCCAGCGGACGTAATTGCGCACCTGCCCGTTTGCATCGATCACGGCACTTATACCAGTTGGTGTGGAACGGATGATCGGCACCCCTTCCTCGGCGGCACGAAGCCGGGCCTGAGCTAGATGTTGCGGCGGGCCCCAGGCGCCGAACCAGGCGTCGTTGGACGGGTTGAAGATGAACTCCGGCCGGTTGTGGCCGTCAACAACGTGGCCGGAAAAAATGATCTCGTAGCAGAGCTGGAATCCGACCTTGCCCCAGTTGGGAAGGGTCACCGTGCGCGGACCCGGGCCCGGCGCGAAATCGACGTCGCCTGGAGCAAGGCGCGAGAGGCCGATCGCCGAGAGAAGCGGCCGCATCGGAAGATATTCGCCGTAGGGGACGAGGTGCGCCTTGTCGTAGCGGGCAACGATATGGCCGCCTTGTCCGAGGACGTAGATGCTGTTCACTCCAGCGGTGATGCGCATGCCGTCGGGGGAGGTGAGCCCGATCCCGCCGGTCAGGAGATACTCGCCAGGACCGAGCGAGGCGGAGGCGCGCTGGCGCTCGAACTCGGCGAAGGAAGAGTAAGGCGGCTGGCGCTGGTCCTCCATTGGATCCGTGACCGCCGCCTCGGGCCAAAGAAGGAGGCGCGGACGCTCCCCGCCAGGCAGATTCGAAAGCTTTGCGAGACGCTCCGCGGCAATGTCCGAAAAACCCGGCCGCCATTTGTCCTCCTGGCCGATGGCGGGTTGGATGACCCTTATGGGCTTCACGACGAGGCTCGTATCGGGAACGCTCGATAGCGGAAGCGTCCAAAGGAGCGCCGTTCCGGCAAAGATCACCGCGATCGGTAGGCGCCTTTTGTGCAACTCCAGCCAGGCTGTTGCCGAGAGAAGGACGACCAAGGCTGACAGACCATAAGTGCCCAGCAAGGCGCTGAGCTTGAGCAGCGGTGTCGGGACGAGGATTACGCCAACGGGGTTCCAGGCGAAGCCGGTGAACACCCCTGCGCGGAGCCACTCAGTGACCGCCCAGGAGCCCGCAAGAGCGACCGCCATCGCGACCGGATGACCTCGACCGATCCGCCACGCCACGCCCGTGGCGAGCATCGGATAAACCGCGAGATAAAGGGACAGGAGGACGACCGCGACCCAGCCCAGCCATGCCGGCATCGCCGCCTGGAAGGTGAAGGCCGTGGCGATCCAGTTCAGACCGGTGACGAACTGGCCAAGGCCGAACAGCCAGCCGATGGCCAGCGCGCTCTTCAGGGTCCGTGTTCGCCAAAGCAATCCAAGCAAGGCCGCAAAGGCCATGAGCATCAGCGGCCAGGCATCGGTCGGCGCAAAAGCGAACGCCGAGCCGGCTCCCACGGCGAAAGCAGCGGCGAAGGGCCACCAGGGCCTGTCTTGAATCCCCCCGAACGTCTTCATGCGTATCCGGGCTAGCGGCAGTTCGCTGCGAGCGAAAGTGTGGACATCGAGGCTGCGGTTGGGTCAGGTGTGGGCCATGGTGCTCCAACCCTTCCATCTCGCATTCCCTGTCGACGATCTGGCGGCGGCGCGTCGTTTCTACGGAGAGCTTCTCGGCTGTCCTGAGGGGCGAAGTGCCGAGCATTGGATCGACTTCGATTTGCACGGCCATCAAATCGTGGCGCATCTCGCCCCGGAGGCGGCTCCGAAGCGCGCGGCGAATGAGGTGGACGGCGAGAACGTTCCGGTACCGCACTTCGGCCTCGTCCTGCAGATGGAGCAATGGAAGGCCCTCGCTGAACGACTTCAGTGCGCCGGCGTGGAGTTCGTGATCGCGCCGACGGTCCGATTTGAAGGCGAGCCGGGTGAGCAGGCGACCATGTTCCTGCTCGATCCCGCAGGGAATGCGCTCGAGTTCAAGGCAATGGCGAACCCGGCGAAGCTGTTCGCGAAGGACTAATTCTCGGTCGCGCGGCTCTGTTCGGGAGCGTGAAGTCGGACGCGGAGGATCTTTCGCGGGTCGGAATCGACCGCCTCGAGTCTCCAGCCCGACGGGTGGTCCACGCATTCCCCCTTGGCCGGGATGTGCCCCGCGAGGAGGAAGACCAGACCGCCGAGCGTGTCGACTTCATCCTCCTCCCAAGTGAGGCGAGCGTCCACCGTCTTCGCCAGTTCCTCGAGCTCGACACGCGCGTCGGCTTCCCAAAGCCCGTCTTCGAGCAAGGTCAGCCTTCCGACTTCCTCGATGTCGTGCTCATCCTCGATGTCGCCGACGATCTCCTCGACCACGTCTTCGATTGTCACGAGTCCTTCGGTGCCGCCGAATTCGTCGACGACGATGGCGAGGTGTATGCGCTGTGACCGCATGCGCGCGAGGAGGTCGATGACGCTCATCGACTCCGGAACGAAGAGCGGTTCGCGGAGGAGTGCAATGATCGCCCGATCGCGCGCCTGATCCTCCTGCGCCTTGAACACATCCTTGATGTGAATCATCCCGATCACCTCGTCGAGGCTCTCACCGTAGACGGGCAGCCGACTATGTTCCGCATCCGCGAAGGCGCGTACGAGGTCATCGAAGGCGATGGTCGAAGGGACGGCCATGATCTCGCCGCGAGTGACGCAGACGTCGCCCGCCGTCCGCTCGCCGAAGTGCAGCAGGTTACGGAGCATCTGCCGCTCAGTCGGGGTGAGGTCGCCGGCGATCGGCCGCTCGTCCTCGGCCTCGTCGATCGCTTCCTCGATTTCATCGCGGAGGGTCTGCTCGCTATCCTCCCCGAACAGCAGCGAACGCATTCCGCGCCACAACCGAGAGCCCGTTTCTTCATGGCTCGTTGCCATCAGTCCCTCACCTCGTAAGGGTCGTCGATGCCGAGACGAGCCAACGCCCGGACCTCGCGCTTCTCCATGTCGGCGGCCTCATTCTCCTCATGATGATCATAGCCCAGCAAATGGAGCGTGCCATGGACGAGAAGATGCGTGGCGTGGCGCTCCACGGGAATGTGTTTCTCGGCCGCTTCGCGTTCGCAGACACCTCGAGCGAGCACGATGTCACCAAGCAACAATTCTTGATCGACAACATTTGCTGTAGCCAGATCCTCTTCTCCCGCCATTGGAAAAGAGAGGACGTTGGTCGGCCTGTCCTTGCCGCGCCATTCGGAGTTCAGCGCTCGGACCGCTTCGTCGCCGGTGAGGCGTACCGACAGCTCGACCTGTCGTTCGGCTTGGACCAGCTGTGGGAATGCGCTTTCAGCGATTGCCGCTTCAGCGGCTCGGCGGACCAGCAGTGACCAGTCGGTGGTGCTACTGTCCCATTCCTCGTCGGCTTCGATGTCGATCTCGAGCATCATCAACGCTGGGTCCCTGGACCTTCATAAGCGTCAACGATGCGTCCGACCAGCGGATGACGGACGACATCGGCCGCCGAGAAGCGGACAACGTCGATTCCCTTGATACCTTCGAGCTTTCCGACGGCATCGTTGAGGCCGGAGGTGACGCCGTTCGGAAGGTCGGTCTGGTGCGGATCGCCGCAAATGACCATGCGGCTGCGCATGCCGAAGCGGGTGAGGAACATCTTCATCTGCTGCGGCGTGGTGTTCTGAGCCTCGTCGAGGATAATGAAGGCATCGTTCAACGTGCGGCCGCGCATGAAGGCGATCGGCGCAATCTCGATTTCACCGGAAGCGATGCGGCGTTCGACCTGCTCCGTCGGGAGCATGTCGTACAGCGCGTCGTAGAGCGGACGGAGATAAGGGTCGACCTTCTCCTTCATGTCACCCGGAAGGAAGCCTAGCCGTTCACCCGCTTCGACGGCCGGCCGCGACAGAATGAGCCGATCGACGGTGCCGGCGATGAGCTGCGACACCGCCTGGGCAACCGCAACATAGGTCTTGCCGGTACCCGCCGGACCCAGCGCGAAGATCATGTCATCGCGCGCCAGCGCCTCCATATAGGCGGTCTGCGTGGTCGAGCGCGGAACGATCGTCTTCTTTCGCGTGCGGATCATCACGCGCGGCGGTGAAGCGACCTCCTCGTTGATGATGCCGTCGAGGTTCGGCTGGACGGCCATCCCGAGGACGGCCTCGACCGCCTCGGCGTCCACGTCGTGCCCCTGGTCGAGCCGGTTATAGAGTCCAACCAACACCTCGCGGGCCCGGGCTGCCGAGTCCGCATCGCCCTCGATCTGCACGCGGTTGCCGCGCGCCGCGATGTGTACGCCGAGACGCTGCTCGATCGTGATCAGGTGTCGGTCGTAGTCACCGAAAAGCGGGCCGAGCAGATAGGGCTGCTCGAATTCCAGTTCGAGGCGGGCGCGGCCGGCATCGTTGGCAACGGCGGGATCGCGGCGCGCCATCAGGCTGCAGCCTTCGTTAGGAGGGCGCCCGTCAGGCTCCGCGGACCGTCTGCCAGAAGCTTAACCGAGATGACGTCGCCGGGAAGCGCATCGGTGTCCACATGGACCGACTGCAACCATGGAGAGCGGCCAATCATCTGGCCGGAATGCCTCCCCGGGCGTTCGATGAGCACCTCCGTCTCCCTGCCGACGCTCGCGGCGTTGAATGCGGCCTGGTGAGCGTTGATCCGCGCCTGCAGGCGTTGGAGACGATCGTCCATGGTCTCGGGCGCTATCTGGTCCTCCATCGTGGCGGCCGGAGTCCCGGGCCGCGGGCTGTACTTGAACGAATAGGCCGAAGCGTACGCAACTTCGTCAACGAGATTCAGCGTCGCCGTGAAATCTTCTTCCGTTTCCCCGGGGAAGCCGACGATAAAGTCGCCGGAAAGTGCGACGTCTGGACGCACCGCGCGCATCTTCTCGAGGACCGCCAGATAGGTTTCGACCGAGTGGCTTCGGTTCATCGCCTTCAGCATCCGGTTCGAACCGGACTGCACGGGCAGGTGCAGGTAAGGCATGAGCTTCTCGACCTCGCCGTGGGCGGCAATCAGATCGTCGTTCATGTCCATCGGATGGCTCGTCGTATAGCGGATGCGCTCCAGTCCATCGATCTTGGCGAGGGTGCGGATCAGGTCGGCAAGGCTGCGCTCGCCTTCGCTCCAGGCGTTCACGTTCTGCCCGAGCAGCACAATTTCTCGAGCACCTGCGTCGACCAGCTGGCGAGCCTCGACGACGATGTCATCCCACGGCCGTGAGATCTCGGCGCCTCGCGTGTACGGGACGACGCAATAGGTGCAGAACTTGTCGCAGCCCTCCTGCACGCTGAGGAAAGAGCTCGGATTCGCGCGGCGGCGATGTGGAAGGGCATCGAATTTGGAGATCGCGGGCATGTCCGTGTCGACCGGGCGCCCCCCGCGCGCCGCCTCGGCGACCATCTCGGGCAGACGATGATAGGCCTGCGGACCCACGACCAAGTCGATCATCGACGAGCGCCGCTTGGCTTCCGCGCCCTCGGCCTGCGCAACGCAGCCGGCGAGCGCGACAAGCGGCTTGGAACCGTCCTCGCGGCGAAGGCGTCCGACCTCGGAATAAGCCTTCTCGGCCGCTTTCTCGCGGATATGGCAGGTGTTCAGCACGACGAGGTCGGCATCCGCGCCCTCGTCAGCAGCAGCCATGCCGTTCGCACCCAGGAGCTCGGCCATGCGCTCACCGTCGTAGACGTTCATCTGGCAGCCGAAGGATTTGATTCGGAAGGTTTTCGGGGAAGGAGAAGTCATCTGGTCGAAGGCTATAGGCGACTGACGCTCTGACTTGAAGCAAGCGTTTGAGCGATGGCCTCGCGTGCACTGTTCGCAAGCGACTTCCGATCGCCGATCCGCGGAAGGGGCGGCAGGAGATTGATGGTGACGGGCAGGGTCCCTTTGCGCCCGAGGACGCGCAGGATGTTCTGTTTGCCCGGCTCGTTGTGCCAGCCGATGTCGGCCGCCGCGGCGCCGTAATCCAGGGCGACGGGCCGGATCGCGACATCCTTTTCAGCGAAAGCAGCTGCCTCGAGAAGGGTCGAGCGAAACGGCAGCAGGTGCGTGCCGGGGCCCGTCGTTCCTTCCGGGAAGAGCGTCAGCGGCTGATCGCGCTCAAGTGCGCGCGCGATCATCACAGCCTGGTCCCTGGCGCCTCGCGCATGCTCGCGACGGACATAGACGGTGGCATTCTGGTCGGCGAGCCAGTGGAAGAGTCCATGGCCGAGGTTATCCTTGGACACGAACGCCGTGCCGGTCGAGCCGCCGAGCACGAGGATATCGAGCCAGCTGACGTGGTTCGAAATCAGCATTGTGTGAGGCCCGGGCCGAGCTCCGCCCAGTCGCGGCCGCGCGCCGATGATCCACGCCGCGGTTGCGAGAAAGCGAGGCGGCCATCCTGACTTGCCGAATAGTGCCTTCGTAAGAATGTGGATTGGAGCCAGAACGCCGAACAGCACCAGCAACGATGCGATCCGCACCCCCGCTAGAATGGACGAACCCGTCGGCTTATCGACTACGGTCGAGCGCGACGCCGTAAAGCTCCATTCGATGATCGACGAGGCGGAAACCGAGTTTCTCGGCGATGCGCTTCTGCAGCGCCTCGAGCTCTTCATCGACAAACTCGATAACCTTGCCCGTCTCGACGTCGATCAGGTGATCGTGGTGCGCATCCGATGCGGCCTCATAGCGCGAACGGCCGTCGCCGAACTCGTGTCGCTCCAGAATGCCCGCTTCCTCGAACAGGCGGACGGTCCGATAGACGGTGGCAATCGAGATGTTCGGGTCGACGGCCGAAGCGCGCTCGTGGAGCGTCTCGACGTCGGGATGATCCTCACTGTCGCCCAGCACCTTGGCAATCACCCGGCGCTGCTCGGTGATCCGCAGCCCCTTATCGGCACACAGGGCCTCGATATCGATCTTGCGGGTCATGTTATTCAGTTAAATCCAGACCGGCCCAGGGTCAAAGGGGCGTATCGTCATTGCGCGCGGAGTGAAGCAATCCAGCATCGCGATGCTGAATTGCTTCGTCGCATGCGCTCCGCGCAAGGAAGGTTACTTGGCGGCGCGGCCGCGCGTCTTGCGGCGCTTCGTGCCCAAGCCGATCGCTTTTGCCAGCGTCCGGCGCTGTTCCGCATAGTTGGGCGCAACCATCGGATAGTCGGCGGCAAGACCCCATTTCTGACGATATTCGTCAGGCGTCATGCCGTGATTGGTCATCAGGTGGCGCTTGAGCATCTTCTGCTTCTTACCGTCTTCCAGGCAGACGATGTAGTCAGGCTTGATTGACGAGCGAATTGAGACCTTCGGCTCCGGCTTCGGTTCGGCAGCGGCGCTGCCCGAAGAAATTCCGGTCAAAGCGGCGTGCACGTTCTGAATGAGATTCGGCAGATCGTTCACCGCTACGCTGTTGTTGCTGACATGGGCCGCGACAATGTCTGCGGTCAGCGTCAGCAGCGTGTCTTCCGCACCTTCATTACCATTCATTTGGACGAGCCTTCCCGAGCAAGAGTTAGCAATTGGCCTAACATTGGCGGACCCGTGTCGACTAGAAGAAGGGGCCGAGTCCGGCAATAGCAGAGCGCTATTGTCCCAGTTTAGTCTCAGTCTAGAGGTTGCGGCTTAGCGTCAGAGCGTCGAAATCGCCGCCAAAACGGCCCCGGTAATATTTCGGCCGCCGGCCAGCGAGACTGAAGCCGGCTTGCCGATACATGATAACAGCCGGATTTCCTTCACGAACTTCAAGATGAACTCGGGAAGCTCCGGCTTCGCGGGCGTGACGGATGAAATCGTCGAGGAGCATTTGCCCAATACCCTGTCGCCGATAATCCGGCGCGACGGCAAGAAGCAGCAGTTCGGCCTCATCGGCCACCGTGCGGAAGAGCGAAAAGCCGGCAAGCTCGGCGTCATTGTCGCGCGCAAGGACGAGCTTTACGCCGGGCATGGGCAGGATTCCGGCACACTGCGAGCGCGTCCAAGCCTCGCCAAAGCGCTCGTCAAAAGCGGAGGCCATGACCGCGGCAACCTCGTCAAGATCGGCGGAGCCGCCGTGCGTCAGCTGCAGCTCGTTCGCGGGAGGCGCGGCGCGAGTGCTCATGCTGCCGTCCGGGCGTGGGCGTCGGGAGCGCGTGCGTAGACAGGCTTCGGCGGAAGTGACCGCAGCGCCTCCGCGATCCATAAGGCATTGCGAGCGGAAGGCCATGCCGGTTCGGCCTCGCCCCATCCTCGCGCTTCGACCAGCCTCGCGGCGCCGGGGCCAATGACCTTCGGTGCCACCACAATCGCGGCAGCCTCGTCGGGCGGCAGGTTCAGCAGATCGCCGGAAGCGCCGAGAGAACGGCCATTGAACTCCTGCACGAAGAGTTCGCCATGACCACCGTCGACAACCGCGGCGACGGGGCCATCCGGGGCTGCTCCCGCGGCCAGAAGTGCCAGTGAAGACATGCCGGAGAGCGAGCAGCTCCAGGCGATGGCCAGCCCCTGAGCAGCGGCGATCCCGACACGAATGCCGGTAAAGCTGCCGGGTCCAACCCCGACGAGGATCAGGTGTGCGCGGCGGCCTTCAAGAAGCTCGTCGAGCATGGGAACCAAGCGTTCGCTATGGCCGCGGCCGATGATCTCGTCGCGCCATGCGAGGCATTCGCCCGTCTCGTCGAACAGCGCGGTCGTGCAAGCTGCAGTCGATGTGTCGATCGCCAGAATCACGGTTAAGAGGTTGAACCCGTCTGAGGCTTCAACACAACCCCGGATTTCCGTGACTTAGATGGCTTCGACCGATTCCACTTCGGGAACATAGTGGCGGATGAGGTTCTCAATTCCGCGCTTTAGCGTGATCGTCGAAGACGGGCAGCCGGAGCAGGCGCCCTGCATTCCAAGGTAGAGACGTCCATCCCTGTAACCGCGATAGATGATGTCGCCTCCGTCCTGGGCCACGGCTGGCCGAACCCGCGTTTCTATAAGGTCCTTGATTTGGTCGATGATGTCAGCGTCGGCCGGATCTTCCTCGATAGCGGGAGTGGCGTCGATGTGTATGCCCGCAGCCGTGCCTTGGGCGAACAAGGGAGCGCCACTAACGAAATGGTCGAGCAAGGTCTCAAGAACGAGAGGCTCAAGATCGCCCCACGAAACACCAGGCGCGGCGGTTACCGAAATGAAATCGCGTCCGAAGAATACCCCTTCGACCAGCCCGCTTGTGAACAGGGCCGATGCGAGCGGGGACGCCTGAGCGCTTGCTTCATCCGGGAAGTCGCGCGTTCCCGCATCCATCACGATTTGTTCGGGAAGGAACTTGCGGGTGGCCGGGTTCGGCGTCTGCTCGGTGCGGATCAGCATGCTCGCGATGTGGTTCTGATAGGGCCCCGCTTCAAGTGACGGCGGAAATGCTATGGATCAGTCCGTGCGCTTGTTGAAGATCTCGGCTGCGATTGTCGTGTTGCTTGCCATCGGCGCGTGGGCGGCGTGGCCCGTTCAGATTCTCGTGATGCTCAATCGCCTCGCATATCCCGTCGCGGCGAACCGCCCGGTTCACTGGGCCCAAGGGCCTGCTTCGCCACCGACCGGTGAACGGCCACCGAATATCGTCCTGATCGTGGCGGATGACCTCGGCATCAACGACATCACTGCGGAGGGCCACGGGACTGGAGTCGCTGGTGGGCTGGTGCCGACACCAAACATGGACTCGATCGGGCACGAAGGCGCCGACTTCACCGGAGCTTATGCCGCGAACGCAACCTGCTCGCCATCGCGCGCAGCGTTACTGACGGGCCGCTATCCGCAGCGCTTCGGCTTCGAATTCACGGCCGTCCCGGGACAATTGGCGAAGTACGTACCGCGCTATTCCGACCAGAGCCGTCCGCATCCCACGATCTATCATGCCGAGCTTCAGAGCCGGGTTCCGCCAATGGCTGAGATGGGCGTTCCTGGAAGCGAGGTAACCGTTGCCGAAGTGCTGAAAGAGCGCGGCTATCACACGATCCATCTCGGCAAATGGCACCTTGGCGAGACGAAGGGCATGCGTCCTGAGGACCAGGGCTTCGACGAGAGCCTCGGATTCATGCCCGGCGCCAGTAAGTATGAGGCCGATAACGCTGGCCCCGGCTTCAGGCTCAAGGGGGATCCCCTCGATCGATTGCTGTGGATGGGTCTGAGCGACGCCGTCCGGTTCAATGGGAGCAAGCCGTTCCATGCCGGCAAATATATGACCGACTATCTGAGCGAGCAGGCGGCCGCTGCGATCAAAGCCAACCGCAACCGGCCCTTCTTCATCTACCTTGCGTACAACGCGCCGCACACGCCCTACCAAGCGACGCAGAGCGATTACGATGCTCTCGGTGCGATCAAGGACCAGCGCACCCGCGTCTATGGAGCCATGATCCGCGCACTCGATCGGGGTGTCGGAGAAGTCATGGCGGCGCTGAAGGCCCAGGGACTGGACCGTAATACCCTAGTCATTTTCACCAATGACAATGGCGGCGCCTGGTACGCGGGCCTGCCCAACATCAACAAGCCATATCGGGGATGGAAGGGGACCTTCTTCGAAGGTGGGGTCCGGGTTCCCTTTTTCACACGCTGGCCCGCGCGGATCGCAGCCGGTCAGCGCCTGTCGATGCCGGTGCAGTTCATCGACGTCTTGCCGACCCTCGCATCGGCCGCCGGCGCCGGCCTTCCGAGGGGCAGGAAGATCGACGGGATCGACCTGCTTCCGATTGTCAGCGGAAATAGTCGGCCGCTGTCGCGAAGCCTGTTCTGGCGCTCAGGCAGCTACGAGGCGGTGCGCGACGGCGACTGGAAGCTTCAGGTTTCCTGGAATCCGCCCCGGGTGTGGCTGTTCGATCTCGCCGCCGATCCAACCGAACGGAGGAATCTGTCGGGCCTCAGGCCCGATGTGGTGAACAGCCTGCGAGCAAAGCTCGCTGCGCACGATAGCGAGATGGCAAAGCCATTGTGGCCTGCGCTGCTCGAGGAGCCGATCCGCATCGACGTTCCTGCGGAAGCTCCGTGGAAGGCCAACCAGGAATATGTCTATTGGCCTAACTAGAAAGAGAAGGGAGGCGCCCCGGCGATAACCCATCGCGTGATGCCGATCGCGATCACGAGGCAGAGCATCGCCACCCACCATCTTGCCGGCTCCATCGGCTCCACTCCGGCGGGGACTTCACCGCGGCCGATGATCATTGGCTTCACCAGCTTCTTGCCGCGCAGCCGGTAGAAGATGATCGCCGCGATGTGCAGCCCGATGAGCGCGAGCAGTACGTTGAATAGCTCCTCATGCCACTCACGAGCCCAGTCGGCGGTGTCGAAGCTCACGAGGCGCGCGAGCGGTCCCTGCATGATTCCGTCTTCGTCGCTCGCGAAAAGGCCAAGTCCAACCTGCACACCGACCATCCCTAACAGGGCGACCACGCTAAGTGCGCCAAGCGGACTGTGGCCGATGCCGCGCCATGTACCGCGCAAATAACCAAGCACCGCCTTCGGTCCGCGCACGAAGCTCGCAAAACGAGCCGTCGAGCTGCCTACCATGCCCCAGAGCAGGCGGAAGATCAGAAGGCTCAGCACGGCGATACCTGACCAGATGTGGAGATCGTCGTAATGATATTCGGCCGACCACCAGCTGAAGCCAATCAACCCCACCAGAAGCCAGTGGAAGAGGCGTGTCGGAAGGTCCCAAATCGCGACCCGCGAGGTAGCGTCCGGGCTATTTAGGATGGTGTTCGGCACGATAGGTGTCGTGGCACGCCTTGCACGTCTTGCCGAGGTCCGCGAACTTCGCCTTCACCCCATTCAGGTCGCCCGCATCGGCTGCCGCCTTGAATGCCTGTGCAGCCTGCTGGAAGTCGCGGTCCTTTGCGGCAAAGTCTTCCGGCTTCTGCCAGATTGCGGGAAGGGCGCGCGTCTTGTGAAGCACGTCCTGCCCGGTGCCGGGGGGGAACCAGCCGGACGACTTGCCGGCAAGTTCGGCGATCGTCGCGGCCGCGGATTTGACTGCTGCCAAGTCAGGCGAAGAAGAATCGAGCGTAGTGTGGATTGTCTTGGTCGCCTTGCCGATGTCCTCCATTCCTTCGTGCCGCTCATGAAAGAGGGACTGTGCCTGGTCGGGAGTAACCGGCGCCGCCGGCGCAGCGGGGGCTACGGGCGCTTCCGTATTTCTTGCGGCAGTTTCGTTGCCGGCTCGATCTTGTTCGCTCTTTTGGCAGGCACCGAGCAGCGACGCGGTTGCGACTGCAATCAACACAGAACTGCGCATGCACTCTCCTATTCTTGCGGGGGAGCTTTCCAGCTGTCGTCCAGCATCTTGATGATGCCGGAGAAATCCTTTGAGCCGCCGCCTAGATTGACGAACCGCTGGAACAGTTGTTCCGCCTCGGATCCGATGGGCGTGTAGGCGCCTGCGTGTTGCGCGGCGTCCATTGCGAGCTTCAAATCCTTGAGCATCAGCGCCGCAGCAAACCCGCCCTCGTAATCGTGATCGGCCGGCGTATCGGGCCCGACGCCGGGGACCGGCGTGTAGGTCGACATGGACCAGCTCTGGCCCGACGCGTTGGACGCGATGGCATGGAAGACCTTGGGGTCGAGCCCGAGCTTCTGCGCCATGACGAAGGCCTCGCAGGTGACGATCATCGTCGCGCCGAGGATCATGTTGTTGCAGATCTTCGCGGCCTGACCGGCTCCAGCGCTACCCGCGTGAATGACGGCTTTCGCCATGGGATCGAGGAAAGGCCGGGCGCGAGCGAAGGCTTCGTCGGAGCCGCCGACCATGAAGGCGAGGTTTCCAGACGCCGCAGCTGCAATCCCGCCAGAAACCGGCGCATCGACCATCGTATAGCCGAGGCCGGAAGCCTCCTCCTCGATAGAGCGGGCGCTGGCGACATCGATGGTCGAGCAGTCAATGAGCAAGGCGGTCGTCGGCGCCTTCCCGAGGATATGGTCGCGGTAAACTCCGAGCACGTGCTGTGCGGCGGGAAGCATGGTGACCACGACGTCGGCGTCCCTGACCGCTTCCTCGGTCGACGCGGCGCGCGAGCAGCCCTTCTCGACTGCGGCATCCAGCGCCTCTTCGCTGAGGTCGAAAGCGCGGACCTCATTGCCCGCCGTGGCGAGGTTCGGCGCCATTCCGCCGCCCATGTGGCCGAGGCCGATGAATGCGATCTTCGCCATGCTCAGCGTCCCTTCCAGTTACCCGGCCGCTTCTCGACGAAGGCGTTCATGCCTTCCTTCTGGTCTTCGGTGCCGAAAAGGCCGTGGAACAGGCGACGCTCAAAGCGGACGCCCTGATTAAGCGGCATCTCGAAAGCGGCGTTAATCATTTCCTTGTTCGCAACCGCGGCGAGGGGAGCCATTCCGGCGATCGCTTCGGCCGTCTTCATGACCTCATCGAGAAAGCCTTCGGTGGGAACGACGCGGGCCACGAGACCCGAGCGCTCCGCCTCGGCCGCGTCCATCATGCGCCCGGTCAGGCACATCTCCATCGCCTTGGCCTTGCCGACGGCGTGCGCCAGGCGCTGTGAGCCGCCCATGCCTGGCGTGACGCCCAGCTTGATCTCCGGCTGGCCGAACCTCGCTGTTTCCGAAGCGATGATGAAGTCGGCCATCATCGCGACCTCGCAGCCGCCTCCGAGTGCGTAGCCCGCGACTGCGGCGATCCACGGCTTGCGGGTCGAAGTGACTTGCTCCCAGCCGCCGAAGAAGTTCGCCGAATACATGTCGGCAAAGCCCTGCGACTGCATCTCCTTGATGTCGGCACCGGCCGCGAAGGCCTTCTCCGAACCGGTGAGGACTAGGCAGTGCTGGCTGTCGTCCGCATCATAGGCCGCGAACGCGTCAATCAGCTCGCGAAGAACCTCGCTGTTGAGCGCATTGAGAGCCTGCGGGCGATTCAGGGTGACGAGTGTCACGGCGCCGCGCTTCTCGATGAGGATGGTGCTGTACTCGGTCATTCTCCGGTCTCCGGAAATGGCTTCCATTGTTCGCTGGGCGGGAGCGGCGCGAAGAGGATGTCGAGCATCTCGTCGTCGACCTGCTCAGGCGCCGGCGGGTCCCACTGCGGGCTGTTGTCCTTGTCGATCAGCAGGGCACGGACGCCCTCGCGGAAGTCGTGCGTTCGGACGATGCGTCCGGCGAGCGCATATTCCGCGCGCATTTCTTCGGCGAAACTGGCGCGGTTCGCACCTTCGGCGAGAAGGCGCAGCGACACCTTGCATGATAGCGGGCTCTTCGACTTTAGCGTGGCGAGCTCCGACTGCGCCCAGTCGCTTTCGTCAGTTTCCAGGGCGGCAAGCACGTCCTCCAGACGGTCCGATGCGAAAAGCTTCGCAATTTGCGCCTGGTTAGTCTCAATTTTCGATTCCGGTGCTGTTCCTTGCGACGCTCCCAAAGTGCCCTTCAGTCGGCTCGGAGCCTTGCGGATTCTTTCCTGCAACTCCTCGAGCCACGCCTGCTCGAAATAATGCGTGGCAAGGCCGAGATAGAGGCAATCGCCCGCGTCGAGCCGCGCCCCCGTGAGTGCCATATATTCGCCGACGCGGCCGGGAAGGCGGGGCAAGTACCAGCCGCCTCCCACGTCCGGGAACAGGCCGATGCCCGTTTCCGGCATGGCCAGGCGCGTATTCTCCGTCGCAATGCGATATTCGCACGGCTGCGAGATGCCCACACCGCCGCCCATCGTGATGCCGTCCATGATCGCCACGGTTGGCTTGGGATAGGTGAAGAGCAAATGGTTGAGGCGGTACTCGCTATAGAAGAAGGCCTTGGCGTCGCTCGCATCGCTGGCGCCGCTGCGTGCGAGCATGACGACGTCGCCGCCGGCGCAGAAGCCGCGGCCTTCGGCATGGTCGATGACGACGACCTGGATTGAGGGATCGTCGCGCCAGGCGAGCAGGACCTCGCTCATCGCATCGCACATTTCGCGCGTGAGAGCGTGAATCGCCTTGGGCCGGTCCAGGCGAATCCGGCCGACATTGCGCTCGGTTGAGAACAGGACGTCATCGGTCATAGCTTGTGGCAATTCACTGGCGGAGCAAGTCGCGGCTGACGATGACTCGCATGACCTGGTTCGTGCCCTCGAGGATGGAATGCACGCGAAGGTCGCGCCAGAAGCGCTCGATCGGATAGTCCATGAGATATCCGTAGCCGCCGTGCAGCTGTAGCGCACGGTCGACGACCGACGAACCCGTGTCGGTCGCGAGGCGCTTGGCCATCGCTGCGAACCTCGTCTTGTCGGGCGCGTTCGCGGTGACCTTCGCGGCGGCGACGTAGAGAAGATAGCGCGCCGCCTGCAGCTCTGTTTCCATGTCGGCGAGCGTGAACTGCGTCGCCTGAAAGTCGGCGATCGGCGAGCCGAACTGCTTACGCTCCTTGGTGTACGAAACCGCCTCGTCGAGGCAGCGCTGCGCTCCGCCAAGCGAGCAGGCTCCGATGTTCAGACGTCCCCCGTCCAGGCCCATCATCGCAATGCGAAAACCCTCGCCCTCGCCGCCGACCCGGTTGGCGACGGGTACGCGTACCTCGTCGAAATTGACCTGCGCGGTCGGCTGAGAGTGCCAGCCGAGCTTCTTCTCCTGCGCGCCGAAGCTGACCCCAGGCATATCCTTGTCGATGACGAGACAGGTGATGCCCTTCGGCCCTTCCTCGCCGGTGCGGACCATGGTCACGTAGACCTCGTTCTCACCCCCTCCGGAGATGAACGCCTTCGAGCCGGACACCACATAATGATCGCCGTCCAGCACTGCCTTGGTCTTGAGCGCCGCCGCATCCGATCCTGACGAGGGTTCGGTCAGGCAATAGCTGCCGATTTTCTCCATCGTGATCATCGACGGCAGATATTTCTGCTTCACCTCGGACGCGCCGAAGCGGTCGATCATCCACGACGCCATATTGTGGATCGAGATGAAGGCGCTGGTCGACGGGCAGCCGTAGGCCATTGCCTCCATGATCAGCGCGGCTTCGAGCCGGCCAAGGCCAATGCCTCCGCTTTCCTCGCTGACGTAGATCGCGCCGAAGCCGAGCTCCGCTGCCTCGCGGATCGTGTCGCGGGGGAAGATGTGCTTCTCGTCCCACTCCGCTGCATTCGGCGTAATGGCGTCGGCCGTGAACTTGCGGGCCATCTCCTGGATCTGGAGCTGATCCTCGGTGAGGTCGAACTGGTGCATGGGCGGCGGCTCTAGGAGGGGAAGGAGCGGTCGGCAAGGTCAGCCTCGGCGGCGAAGAGGGCGGCAGGTCGAAGCGAATGCTGCTATGAGCCGCGCGGGCGGGAATCGAAGGAGCAGACATGCAAGACACGGCCACCATCCAGTTCGATCTCACGCCGCCCACCGAGGATCAGCGACGCGAGCTTGAGTCCGAGCTCAGCAATGAGGAGCGCCACGTGCTTCTGGAGCATGGGACCGAGGCTCCTTTTTGCGGCGTGTTCCTGGATGAGAAGCGCCCCGGAGTCTTCACCTGCCGCCTGTGCGGCCTGCCGTTGTTCAACGGGGGAACCAAGTTTGAGAGCGGGACCGGCTGGCCCAGCTTCACCTCGCCATTTGCCGAGGGTCACCTCGAATATATCCGCGACACGAGCTACGGCATGGTCCGCACGGAGATCGTCTGCGCCCGCTGCGGCTCACATGAGGGCCACGTTTTTCCTGACGGTCCGCCGCCGACTGGCGAGCGCTACTGCATAAACTCCGTGAGCCTGCAGTTCACTCCTGCGGGCGAAGCGCTTCCGGACAAGCTCGGGCGGGGCGCTCCCGAAGGAGAAGTTGTGGATAAGTAGACGGGCTCAACCGTAGCGGGCCGAACTGCAACTTCTCGTTAACTTGTCGGAATCACACCTCTTGGGCGGAGGTGTTGATGACGATCTCGGCCCAGCTCCAGATTACGCCGGCGGCAGATCGACGCGGATGGACGAGGCGCAGCCTGAGTCTCGTTTCCAGCCTTCAGGCGGGAAGCGACGTAACCATCCACGATGTCTCCGCGACGGGCCTGCTCATCGAAACGACAGCCGAACTGGCTGTGTTTGACGATCTTGAAATCGAACTGCCGGAGGCGGGGCTCACGCCGGCCCTGGTGGTCTGGAGCAGCGGGAGATTCTACGGCTGCCAGTTCAAGCAGCGGATCTCGCAGGCCGCGATCAGCGCCGCTCTATTGCGAAGCCCGCCGCCGCAACCGCTGGAAGCGCCGGTCCACTATGCAACCGAGGCTAGGGAAACAGAGCCTCCGTTCGATGAGGACAAGGCATCACTCACCGTCCGGCTGCGCGTGATCTTCGGCGGCGCGATCCTGCTCTGGGCCCTGATCATCTGGGCGGGCTGGTCGATCTACAAATTGGTGTAACAATTTGGCCAACGCGAAAATTCATTGGCACTCAAATATTTGGGAGGTTTCGATTCCGTTGTTCATGTTCGCATTGAAAGCGGATTTTCGGTCATTCAGTGATTGTGCCTGGGAACTCCAAACGCCTGACCGATGCGCTGGTACTTGGCCGCGGGCTCGATGATCGCTCCATCGCCCATCTGCCCGACAGTATTGCGGTGAATTTCCTGCCATGGGGTCTGACTGGCCGGATAGGGGTAGCCGCCCCGGGCTTCGAACTCGCGTCGACGCTCTTCGAGCTCAGCGTCGTCAATGAGGATGTTCGCTTCCCCACGCTTGAGATCGACACGAACCCGATCGCCCGTTCTGAGCAGGGCTAACCCCCCTCCAGCAGCGGCCTCGGGTGAGGCGTTGAGAATGGAGGGTGAACCCGACGTCCCGGACTGCCGCCCATCGCCCATACACGGCAGCGCGTGGATGCCCTGTTTGAGGAGCTGGGCCGGCGCTCGCATGTTCACGACTTCGGCAGCGCCAGGATAACCGACGGGTCCTGCGCCGCGCATAATGAGGATCGTGCTCTCGTCGATGCCTGTTGCCGGGTCGTCGATGCGCTTATGATAATCCTCGGGGCCGTCGAAGACGACGACCGGTCCCTCGAAGGCATCCGGGTCGTCCGGATTGCTTAAGTAGCGCTCGCGAAACTCGTCCGAGATCACGCTGAGCTTCATGATCGCGCTGTCGAACAGATTGCCACGAAGAACCGAGAAGCCAGCGGCCTTCTTGATCGGACAGTCGAACGGCCGGATGACTTCCTCATCCTCGATCTGTGCGTCACGGCAATTGGTCCCTATCGTCTGCCCGTTGGCGGTAAGCGCGCCTTCCTGGATCAAGCCCTGCTGCATCAATTGAGAGACGACGGCAGGAACGCCCCCGGCGCGATAATAAACCTCGCCAAGATACTCGCCTGCGGGCTGCAGGTTGACGAGAAGAGGGATGTCGCGGCCGAACTCCTGCCAGTCGTCGATCGTGAGTTCGACACCGACGTGCCGGGCGAGTGCAATCAGGTGAATCGGAGCATTGGTCGAGCCGCCGATTGCGGAGTTTACGCGAATGGCGTTCAAGAAGGCCTCGCGTGTGAGAATGTCCGAAGGCTTTCGGTCCGCCGCGATCATCTCGACGATTTGCAATCCGGTTCGATACGCGGCTTCCTGGCGGTCGCGGTACGGCGCTGGAATCGCCGCTGAGCCCGGGAGAGACATTCCGAGTGCCTCTGCCAGCGAATTCATCGTGCTCGCCGTTCCCATCGTGTTGCAGAAACCTGTCGAGGGCGCCGAGGACGCGACCAGCTTGATGAATCCGCGATAGTCGATCTCGCCTGCAGCCAGCATCTCTCGCGCTTTCCAGACAATCGTTCCGGAGCCCGTGCGCTCACCCTTGTGCCAGCCGTTGAGCATCGGGCCGACGGACAGGGAGATTGCTGGGATATTGACCGTCGCAGCCGCCATGAGGGCGGCGGGCGTAGTCTTGTCGCAGCCCGTGGTCAGAACCACGCCATCCAGGGGATAGCCGAACAATATCTCGACCAAACCGATGTAGGCGAGGTTCCGATCGAGGCCGGCCGTCGGCCGCTTGCCGGTTTCCTGGATTGGGTGAACCGGAAATTCGAACGGGATGCCACCTGCCTCGACGATCCCGGCACGGATGCGCTCCGCCAGTACGAGGTGATGGCGGTTGCACGGGCTAAGGTCGCTGCCGGTTTGTGCAATGCCCACGATCGGCTTGCCGGATTGCAGCTCATCCAATGCGAGGCCGAAGTTCATGTAGCGCTCGAGGTAAAGCGCGGTCATGTCCGCGTTGAATGGGTCGTCAAACCATTCGCGGGAGCGAAGGCGACGGGGCGAATCAGGCTTTGTGTCTGTCATGGCGATACGGGTCCGTCGTTGATCAATTGCGCCACTGCGAAAGCAAGCGCTGGGCGGCGATGAACAAGAGCAGCAGTGCTCCGGTGGCGATCTTGGCGACCCAGCTCGAAAGCGTGCCCTGAAGCGTGATGTAGAGCTGGATGAGACCGAGGATCATGACGCCGAGCAACGTGCCGATCACGCTTCCGTAGCCTCCGGAGAGCAGGGTGCCTCCGATCACGGTCGCAGCGATCGCATCGAGCTCGATTCCTATAGCCGAAAGCGGATATCCCGACTGCGTATAGAGCGAATAAAGGATGCCTCCCGCCGAGGCTGTGAAGCCGGAGAAGGCATAGATTGCGATCGTTGTTCGGCCGACCGATATGCCCATCAGCTGCGCCGCGTGCCGGTCACCGCCGAGCGCGTAGACGTTGGCCCCGAATTTCGTTCGCTTCAGGAGCACCGCTGAGACAGCGACCGCTCCAAGCATTGCGATCGCCCCGATCGTCAGCCGGCCACCGCCGGGCAGTGGCAGAGCTACATCGGATAGCGCCGAGTAGAGAGGCGCGTTGATGGGAATGGAGTCTTCGGTCAGCGGGAAGCAGGCGCCGCGCGCGAGGAACATTCCAGCAAGCGTGACGATGAAGGGCGGGGCGCCAAGGAAATGGATGGCGGCGCCCTGCAATGCGCCGAACGCTGTGCCGATCGTCACCACGATCCCGAACGCGAGCAGCGGATCGACATTCAGCCGCATGATCAGCACCGCGAGCAGCACCCCCACGAATGCGAGCACGGATCCTACCGAAAGATCGATCCCGCCGGAGATGATCACGACCGTCATCCCGATCGCAAGCAGCGCGAGAAAGGCGTTGTCCGTGAGAAGATTGCCGATCACGCGCGTCGAGAGGACGAACGGAAACTGCACCGCGCAAAAGACGAAAAGGCCTGCCAGCACGGCAATCGTCATCAGGATCGGGCGATGCTGGCTCAAACTCATGCCGCGGCTCTTCTCATCGCTCGCGCCTGCATTCGCTGCCGAACCGCCGGCGCCTGAACCACCAGCAGGACGGAAATCATGGCGGCCATGAGGATGAGGCTCATTTGCGGAGGAAAACCCGCCAGCAGGATTCCCGTTTTGAGTGACTGCAACGTAATCGCTCCGATGAGCGTGAGCCCGTAGGACAAGCGCCCGCCGAGCAATGAGCCGCCGCCAAGGACGACGACGAGGATCGCGTCCAGCTCGAGCCACAAACCGGCATTGTTGGCGTCTGCCCCGCGAATATCGGAAGTGGCGATGATGCCTGCGAGCGCAGCGGTCAGCCCAGACAGCGTATAAACCGCCAACAGGATCGCTCGAGTGTTGATGCCGACGAGCTCGGACGCCCGCGGATTGACGCCGATGGCCTCGATCATCAGGCCAAGCGCTGTCGAGCGAACAAGGATCGCAAGCAGCGCCGCAGCAGCACCGGCAATCAGGATCGGCAATGGAACGCCAAGCAGAGACCCGGCGGCGATGCCGGCGAAAGCGGCATCGTTGAAAGTCGCAATCTGTCCGGAAGTGATGAGCTGCGCGAGACCCCGCCCCGCGACCATGAGCACGAGCGTCGCCACGATCGGTTGCAACCTGAGGTATGCAACGAGAAAACCGTTCCACGCGCCGCAGATGATCCCGGCGCCCACGGCGTAAAGGACGGCAATCCACCACGGCGAGCCCGCTGAAAGCGTCTGGGCCGCGAGAGCGCCGGCAATCGCCATGATGGCGCCTACCGAAAGATCGATTCCCCGCGTTGCGATGACGCCGGCCATCCCGAGCGCAAGCAGCGCGACCGGGGCACCGCGAACGAGAATATCGATGATGCTTCCCGTCAGTCGGCCGTCGATAAGCCGGACGCTGAAGAAGGAAGGAAAGATCAGCCAGTTGATCAACAGCACCGTGACGAGGGCCGCATATTGAGGGGCCGACGCCCGAAGGGATCTTGCGCCGAAGGTCACGCCTGGCCCGCCGGAGTTGCAATGACCGAGACGATGTTTTCGACCGTCATTTCGTCGCCGCTGAGCGTTCGAAGCTGACGGCGTTCATGCATGACGCTGACGCGCTCGCAGTAAGTGATAAGCTCTTCGAGCTCGGACGAGATCACGTAAAGAGCCATGCCGCGGTCGCGCAGATCGCCTATCAACTTCACGATTTCCGCGTGAGCGCCCACGTCGATCCCTCGCGTGGGCTCATCAAGGATGAGGATCGACGGATCTGTCGCGAGCCATCTAGCTAGCAGCGACTTCTGCTGATTTCCTCCGGAAAGCTGCCCAAGCGGCTTCGCCGTGTCGGGAGTCCGAATGTCGAGCTTCGCGACATATTCCTCGGCGAGTTGCTCAGAGTTTCGGCGGGAGAGCTTACGTAGCCAGCCACGCTTGGCCTGCAGGGCAAGGACGATGTTTTCGCGAATCGAAAGCTCCGAGAAAACCGCATCCGTCTTGCGATCCTCCGGACTGAAGGCGAGCCCGCGTCGGATCGCATCGCGTGTCGAGCGCAGGCCAACCTTTTCGCCCGCGATCTCGATCGAGCCGCGATCGGGACGCTCGGCGCCAAACATCAGCCGGGCTGTTTCCGATCTACCCGATCCAAGAAGACCGGCTGCGCCGAGGGCCTCGCCTGCGTGGAGCGTGATGTCGAAAGGCTCAACAAGTCCCTTCTTCGCAATCCCGGTAAAGCGCGCCGCGATCGTCCGGGCTTTTCGACTTGCCGGCGACGGCGCTGCCATCGCCCGTCCCAGCGGCTTGCCAATCATGAGCCGAATAAGTTCCAGCCGAGGCAAGTCGCGCGCTCGGAATGTGCCCAGCATCCGACCGTTCCGAAGCACCGAGATCCGATCACTCAACGCGTAAACCTGATCCAGGAAATGCGTGATGAAGATAATTCCGGTGCCCCGGCGCGCGAGCGAGCGAATGGCGTCGAAAAGCCGCTCAACCTCCGGTGCATCGAGGCTTGCGGTCGGCTCGTCCAGAACGACAACGCGGGCCTCAGCGCGAACCGCCCGAGCGATTGCCACCAGCTGTCGAACGGCCACGGGATAGCTGCCGAGCGACCGGTCCACATCCAGGTCGAGCCCAAGCTTTGCGAGAGCTTCTCGCGCCAGCCGCCTCATCGCCCGGCGATCGACCAGTCCTAACCGGGTCGGCTGATATCCGAGCATGATGTTCTCGGCGACGCTCAGGTTGGGCAGGACCATGACTTCCTGGTGCACTGCCCACACGCCCGATCGCTGAGCATCCTTGGTCGTCGCGAAATGGAGGGTGCGGCCATCGACGCCGATTGTCCCAGCATCGCGCATTTCGGCGCCAGTCAGAATCTTGATCAAGGTCGACTTGCCGGCGCCGTTCTCACCCATCAGCGCGTGCACCTCGCCATGCGCCAAGGCGAAGTCGACGCCGTTCAGCGCGACGGTGCCAGGATAGGCCTTGGTGATGCCGCTCGCTTCAAGCAGCGGCCGGGCGTCGGGCACTTGCGCCGCCCTCAGTAGAGGTTCTTGCGCCGTTCGTACTCTGCCGCCGCCGTGTCGGGCAGGTAGAGCTTCGTGGGCGTCTGGTGCCATTTCGGCGGCGTCTTGCCGTCTTTCTTGTAGGCGGCGAGGATATCGAGCGCGGGACCAACCATCTCGGGCGTTAGCTCGACGGTCGCGTTCGCTTCGCCGTCGGCCATTGCCTTGAAGATGTCCGGCACGGCGTCGATCGATACCGTCAGGACATCTTTCCCTGGCTTGAGGCCGGCCTCCTTCATCGCCTGAATGGCGCCGATCATCATGTCGTCGTTATGAGCGTAGACGGCGCAGATCTTGCCGCTGCCGAGCGATTTGATCGCGCTCTCCATGACCTCTTTGGCCTTGGCTCGTGTGAAATCGCCAGATTGCGAGCGCACGATCCTGATGTTGGGCGCTTTCCCTATCGCCTCGTCGAAGCCCTTCTTTCTCGCGATCGCCGGGCTGGAACCGACCGTTCCCTGAAGCTCGACCACCGGGCAGTCGCGATTGCCGACGATCTTCGTCAGCCATTGGCCGGCCGTGCGCCCCTCGAGAACCTGGTCGGAGGTGACAGCCGAAAGATATAGTGACGGGTCGGCGGTCTCGATCTGCCGGTCCACCAGCACGACGGGAACATTTGCCGCCTTGGCTTCCTTCAAAACCTGATCCCAGCCGGTCGCGACGACCGGGGCGAGCAGGATGCCGTCAACGCCCTGTGCGATAAAGGCGCGAATGGCTTTGATCTGGTTTTCCTGACGTTGCTGGGCATCGGAAATCCGCAGATCGACCTTGCGATCCTTGGCAGCCTTGCGCGCCGCATTCGTTTCCGCGGTTCGCCAGCCGGATTCTGATCCAATCTGCGAAAAGCCGATCACCGGCTCGCCGCTGTTCGAAGGCGCGCCGCGGCCGCAGGCGCTCAACAGTACGGCCAGCGACAAGATCGTCAGTCCAATTCGCTTCATTGACTGTCCCTCCAAAGAACTCACTGTACTTGTACGACCGCTACCGACGCGGCCGGCAGGTCGAACAGCAATTCCTGGCCGACCGCGCGACCGCCGAACGGTTTCGGCGCAACGGCGTTTGGCGCCGCGAAGCTGTTGTGCGCGTCGACGGCACTCGCCGTCAGCACTTGCCCCTGGGC
>JBKPKE010000158.1:0-14543 GCA_046730955.1 Pseudomonadota bacterium | reverse complement strand
CGACGAAGTTAATGAAGCCGATGACGTACGGCGCCGTCGCACCAGGCCTGTTCGACGCAATCGTCGCCAACAAGGCGCCGCAACCAATGATGCAGCAGCATAATCCTCCAACTGCGGGTCCCGCCGGATGAGCATGATCTTCGGCAAGCTTACCTGGGATGCGATCCCGTTCGACGAACCGATCCCGCTGATCACCTCGGCGGTAATATTGCTCGCGATCGTGGGGCTTGGCGTTTGGGTCTGGCGCAAGGGCTGGTGGCCCTATCTCTGGAACGAATACATCATGTCCACCGATCACAAGCGGATCGGCGTGATGTACATCGTGCTCGGCCTGTTGATGCTCGTCCGGGGTTTCGCCGACGCGATCATGATGCGGGCCCAGCAATCGCTCGCGATCGGTGCGTCGCAGGGCTATCTGACGCCGGAGCATTACAACCAGATTTTCTCCGCGCACGGGACGATCATGATCTTCTTCGTCGCGATGCCGCTGGTGATCGGCTTCATTAACTTCGTCGTCCCGCTGCAACTCGGCGTCCGCGACGTCGCCTTCCCGACCATGAACAATGTCAGCTTCTGGCTGACCGCCTCGGGCGCGCTTCTCATCAACCTCAGCCTGTTCATCGGCGAGTTCGCGAGGACAGGATGGCTCGCTTTCCCGCCGCTCAGCGAGAAGGAATTCTCACCGGGAGTCGGCGTCGATTATTATCTCGTTGCGCTGCAGATATCGGGCGTCGGAACCGTGCTGACAGCGGTCAACTTCGTGACCACCATTCTCAAGACCCGGGCACCGGGAATGAGCTACCTGCGCATGCCCGTGTTCTGTTGGACGGCGCTGGCATCCAGCCTCATCATGCTCGCCGCTTTTCCCGTGCTCACGGTGGCCTTGGCCCAGCTGATGCTCGACCGTTACCTCGGCTTTCATTTCTTCACGAACGACGGCGGCGGCAACTCGATGCTCTACATGAACCTGATCTGGGTCTGGGGGCATCCGGAGGTCTACATCCTCATCCTGCCCGCGTTCGGTATCTACTCCGAAGTTGCGGCGACCTTTTCCGGCAAGCCTTTGTTCGGTTACCGCTCGATGGTCTTCGCGACGATGATCATCTGCATCGTCTCCTATTGCGTCTGGCTGCACCATTTCTTCACCATGGGGGCCGGCGCAAACGTCAATGCCGTTTTCGGTATCGCCAGCATGATCATCGGCATCCCGACGGGCGTGAAGATCTACAATTGGCTGTTCACGATGTACGGCGGGCGCGTCCGCTTCACCGTGCCTGTCCATTATCTGATCGGATTCATGCTGCTGTTCGTCGGCGGCGGCCTTACCGGCGTGCTTTTGGCGATCCCGCCCGTGGATTTCATCACCCACAACACTTTGTTCCTAGTGGCGCACTTCCACCACGTGATCATTCCGGGCGTCGTGTTCGCACTGATGGCAGGCTACACCTACTGGTTCCCGAAGGCCTTCGGCTTCACCCTCGACGAGCGCCTCGGCAAGGCCGTCTTCTGGTGCTGGTTCATCGGATTCAATCTCGCCTTCATGCCGCTCTACCTGCTCGGCTTCTGGGGCGGGACGCGGAGGCTGCAGCACATTTCGGATCCCAGCTGGGCCCCGTGGCTCAACATCGCATTCCTCGGCTCCCTGATCATCGGACTGGGGATCGTGCTGACGGTCGTCCAGCTCCTCTATTCGATCAAGACCCGCGACCAGCGGCGCGACATCACCGGCGATCCCTGGGACGGCCGCACGCTCGAATGGCTGACCCTGTCGCCGCCGCCGCACTATAATTTCGCGGTCCTGCCCGACGTCCACGGTGAGGAAGCCTATTGGACGCGCAAGCAGACCGCGATCAAGATGGACCAGCTGATCGACGAGCCCGACTATCAGCCCATCGAAATGCCGATCAACACGCCGACGGGCGTCATCGTCGCCTTCTTCGCCTCGATCTGCGGCTTTGCCGTGATCTGGCACATCTGGTGGCTCGCCATCGTCGGACTGATCGGAGCGTTCGCCATCTTCGTCTGGTACGCTTGGCGCGACGAGCATGAGCATATCATTCCGGTGGAAGAGGTGAGGGCGAACGCGCGCGAGCGCCGCCGCATCCGGATGGAACATCTGCATACGTTGAGTCAGTCGACGTGAGCACTGTCAGCGAAACGCCGGCGATCGGCCTCACCCATATGGGTTCCGAGGACACGGGCCTCGGCCATCGCGGCCCCGAGTCCAAGAGCATCGTCGTCCCGTACGGCTTCTGGCTGTTCGTCCTGTCGGACATGGTGCTGTTTTCGGCACTGTTCGCGAGCTACGCCACGCTGGCGCATGCGACTGACGGCGGCCCTACCGCCAAGGATCTCTTCAATCTGAATCTGGTGGCGGTCGAAACCGTCGCCCTGCTCTTGTCGAGCTTCGTCTGCGGTCTCGCGATGATCACCGCCAAACGGCACAACATGCCCTGGACGCAGATCTGGCTGGTGGTCACGGGCCTCTTCGGCCTCGTCTTCCTATCCATAGAGCTCTACGAATTCTCCTCGATGATCGCCGAAGGCGCGGGACCACAGCGCAGCGCCTTCCTCTCGGCATTCTTTACCCTGGTCGGTTGCCACGGGGCGCACGTCACCGCCGGCCTGCTGTGGCTCGGGACCATGATGGCTCAGATCTGGGCCAAGGGCTTCCGGCCAGAGATCCTTCGCCGCTTGCTGTGCTTCAGCGTATTCTGGCACGCCCTCGACATCATCTGGGTGGCCATCTTCACCATCGTTTACCTGATCGGGACTTTGCCATGACCGAGCACGAACCCGACCCTCACAATGTCGCGCCGGGCACGCCGCATGACAGCATGCTCAGCGAGACCCTCAGCTACGTCGTCGGGCTGGCGCTCGCCCTGCTGCTGACCGGAATTTCTTTCTGGGTGGCGTCGACCTCCGTCCTCTGGGGCCCGGGCATCGCAACTGGCCTTGTCGTGCTCGCCATCGCGCAAATGGGCGTGCACCTGGTCTTCTTCCTCCACATCACCAGCGGACCGGACAACACGAACAACGTCCTCGCGCTCGCGTTCGGAGTGCTGATCGTCTTCCTCGTGATGATCGGGACGATCTGGATCATGGGGCACATGAATGCGAACATGGCGCCCGATCCGGCACTCATGAACCTGCAGATGCAGCACTGAGCGCCGGCTCAGTTCGAGGGCGGCAACAAAAGGCCTAGCGGAATAGTCCGCGCTGGCTGCTCGTCGAGAGGCGGCAGTCATGGGCATTGCTGCGCTGGCAATGCTCCGAGTGAAGGAAGGCGAAGCATGAGTGACGAAGATCAGATCGGGTCGGTTGTAGACGAAATGTATGCGATGATCTCCGGACCGGCCGGACCGCGCGACTGGTCGCGGCAACGCAATTGCTTTCATGCCGACGCCCGGCAGTGCCGCACCTGGATCGACGAGCAAGGCCGCCCGGCGATGAAGATGATGGGGCTTGATGATTATTCGCGCGACACGACGCCCTTCTTCAACGCCAATGACTTCTACGAAATCGAAACCGGCCGCAGCATCCAGGTATTCGGCAGTATGGCGCACGTCTGGAGCAATTACGAAGCGCGCACCTCGCTCGATGACGAAGTGCCCGAACGCCGCGGCATCAATTCGATCCAGCTGTTCCGCGATCCCGACGAGGGATGGCGCATCGTATCGATGATCTGGGACAACGAGCGCTAGGCTACCCGAATGTGAAGGCGAAGGCTGTCGCACCCGGGTCGAGGAACTCGATCCGGAAGGTTCGGTCACGCACCTCGCCTTTCTGTCGAACAAGCTGGTAGAGCCGCTCATCCCTGACGGTACCGGTCCCGTCCGGCTTCACGTCGACTCCGACATCCGCTCCCGGCGCCTTGCCGTCGATCGTCACCCGAAATCGGATCGGCAATCCACTGCCTGAGCCGAGCACCAAGTGCAGATCGCGAGCGTGGAAGCGGTAGCTGATTGCGCCACCAGCAGCATTCGAGCGTGCGCTCTGCGCCGCCACCGACCAGTCCCCTTGAAGCGCCCAATCGTTCAGCGACAAAGGAGCCAGGGCGTAGGTTTTCGCTGCATCCTTCGAATATCCGCCCGGCGATACGAACCGCTCACCCCGGCGATAGCCGACGTAGGTCTCGGGTGAGTTCAGGTTCGCGAGCGAGGCGCCCGCTTCGGCGCCGTGCGTCGTGGTCGCAGCCATTCCGCCGGCCTTCGGTGCATGTCCGGCCTCGGCGAGCAATTGGCGGATCACCATCTCCGACTCTTCGTAACTGCCCTCGCCGAAATGATGGTATCGCTGCCGGCCCTGCGCATCGAAGAAGTAGTGCGCCGGCCAGTAATTGTTTTTGAGCGCCTTCCAGGCGACATAGTCGTTATCGAGCGCGACGGGATAACGGATGCCGAAATCCTGCACCGCCTGCATGACGTTCTCCGCGTTGCGCTCGAACGCAAACTCCGGCGCGTGAACGCCGATGACCACCAGCCCGTCATCCCGATAGCGTTCGTCCCAGGCGCGGACATAGGGGATCGAGCGAATGCAGTTGATGCAACTGTAGGTCCAGAAATCGATGACGACGACCTTGCCTTTGAGGTCCTTCATCGACAGTGGCTTGCTGTTGATCCAGGGCCCAAGCCCCTCGAGCGACGGCAGGCTTCCTTCAACAGGAAGCATGAGCTCGCCGCCCGCACCGACCTTCGGTCCTTCCTGCATGGACCCGCCAAGTCCAAGCTTGCGCGCGAGGCCGGTCTCCAGCGACGCTGTCTGTGTGCTCGAGAGCCTTGAAAGCACCCGTGTGTCGAGACCGAACGCGATCGCGACAACACCCACGATCACGAATACGCCGAGCGCTCTGCGTACCCATTCCGTCGCGTGGAGCGACCCCTTCATTTTCTGAAATACTTTGCCGCCGACCAGCAAAGCGAGCGCCAGCGATGTCGCGGCGCCGAGCGCATAAGCGAGCAGGAGGAGGGTGGTGCTTAGCGTCGCACCCTCGATTGCTGCGGCTGTGAAAATGATGCCGAGGATTGGACCCGCGCAGGGCGCCCAAAGCAGGCCGGTTGCGATTCCCAGCACCACCGAGGACCAGATGGATTCCTCGCCGGTCCTGTTGGACAGCCGGGACCCGAGCGCAACCAATGGGCGCGTCGCACGGTCCGAGATCGCTGGGAAGGCGAGCGCCAGCCCGAACAGAGCAAGCAGCACGAGGGCAACCCACCGCCCCGCTTCGTTCGCGCGAACCGCCCAGCTTCCGCCGACCGCCGCCAGAGTCGCCACGACCGCGAAGGTCAGCGCCATGCCCGCGAGCATCGGCACGGCGCCGCGCTTGAAGCTGCGTCCGGCGTTGGCGAAGACGAATGGGAGGACCGGCAGAATGCAGGGGCTGACGATCGTCAGCATGCCGCCGAAATAAGCGAGAAGCGCAATCAACATTGTTGCGCCTCTGGAACGGTCAAGCTGGCCTGAACCTTAACGCCAGTCCGTTCATGCAATAGCGAAGGCCCGTCGGCTTCGGCCCGTCTTCGAAGACATGGCCAAGGTGACCGCCGCAGCGCCGGCAAAGCACCTCGGTCCGGTCCGTGAATAGACTGTGATCCACGCGCGCCACGACAGCGTTCGGAAGCGGCCGGAAGAAGCTCGGCCAGCCAGTGCCGCTGTCGAATTTCGTCGTCGAACTGAACAATGGGAGGACACACCCGGCGCAGAAAAAGGTACCGCGACGATGCTCGCCGTCGAGCGGACTGGTGAAGGCCCGCTCCGTCCCGGCTTCGCGCAGGATGTGATACCTCTGCGGTCCGAGCAGTTGCTTCCATTCCGCCGGGGAATGCGTGACCTGGAAACGTACCGAAGCTTCGCCCGGCGTAGGTTTGAAAACGAGCCAGGCGATTCCACCAAGGGCGACTGTTCCGAGCAATCCTCGTCGGTCGAAGTCTCGAGCCATGATCGCCTGTTTCGACCGGCGCGGCTGAACCGAGGCTTGCTATGAGCCGGACACGACCCTTCCAACGCACTCGCCAAGACCGACTCGGACGGCGCCTTCGCGTTCGCACCACGCGCTGAGGCAGATCTCGTCGCCATCATCAAGAAAGCTGCGCGTTTCACCGCTCGGCAACTCGACTGCCTGCTTTCCGCCGCGGCTGATTTCCAGAAGGGAGCCAAGACCTTCGTCGCTGTCGGTGGACAGCGTGCCGGTTCCGATCAGGTCGCCGGGCAGGAGGTTGCAGCCGTTGGACGAATGGTGCGCGACGATTTGTGCGGCGCTCCAATACATCGCCGCGTCTGCAATTCCGCGCGAAAGAACGTGCGGCTTGAGACCCGCCTTTCGCATCTGGTCGGTCGAGAGCGTCACCTGCAGCTGGACGCTCAAGCCGCCATTCGCCCGATCCGAAGTATCGTCGAGGTAGGGTAGCGGCGCCGGATCGTCGTCCGGCCTCGGGGGCATAGGCGAACGGAACGGCGCCAGCGCGTCCGCGCTGACGATCCAGGGGCTGACGCTGGTCAGGAAATTCTTCGCGAGGAACGGTCCGAGCGGCTGATATTCCCATGCCTGCAGATCGCGCGCCGACCAGTCGTTCAGCAGGCAATAACCGGCGATATGTTGGCCCGCTTCACCGATTGGGATCGGCTGTCCAAGCTCGTTCCCGCGTCCGATCCAGATTCCGAGCTCAAGCTCATAATCGAGACGGCGGCTCGGCCCATATTCCGGCGCATCCGCGTCCGGCGCCTTGCGCTGTCCGTTGGGCCGGATGACTGGCTCGCCCGAAGGACGCACCGAACTCGCTCGCCCGTGATAGCCAATGGGCACATATTTGTAGTTCGGCAGTAGCGGATTGTCGGGCCGGAATTGCTTGCCGACATTGGTCGCGTGATGGATGCCGACGTAAAAATCGGTGTAGTCGCCGATGAGGCAGGGCACGTGCAGCCGGACTTCGCTTTGCCCGATCAGGCTGACTTCCAGATCGTCCCGATAACGCTCATCGGTCAACAGCTCGAACAGCCGATGACGAAGGGCACGATGCACGTCCGGCCCACGCGACAGCCAGGCGTTCAGGACGGGCTGCGACAAATCCTCGCGCCATTCTTCGTCGAGGAAATCGGCCACGGCGGTAAGGTCCAGGATATAGTCGCCGATTGCGACGCCCGGCCGACGCATCCCCTTGGCTTCGGAGAAAATCCCGAGAGGCAGGTTCTGCACCGGGAAGTCGCTGCCGGTCGCCGTACCGCGGACCCAGCTTACGCGCGATGGATCGTGAGTGTCGTCGATCAAGGCAGTTTCGCCTTCGGGAAGCCCGCCCATGCCGCATCGTAATCGGGCTGCGATCGATCGAATGCGAACTGCGTCGGCCGGTACGGCCAGCAGGTCTCGACCATGAAGGCTAGGGTGTTTTCAATCTTCGCCGGCTTGAGATCCGCGGCGCTCGCCTTCTTCCAGCTGTCTAGATCGGGGCCGTGGCCGCTCATCATATTATGCAGGCTGAGGCCTCCAGGCGCGAAGCCGTCCGCCTTGGCATCATAGGCGCCGTAGATCAGGCCCATGGCCTCGCTCATCACGTTGCGGTGGAACCACGGGGGCCGGAACGTATCCTCGGCGACCATCCAGCGCGGCGGAAAGATGACGAAGTCCGCATTGGCCCGGCCCGGCACGTTGCTGGGACTCGTCAGGACCGTGAAGATCGACGGGTCCGGGTGGTCGAAGCTGACCGTTCCCATCACGTTGAAACGTTCAAGGTCGTAGCGGTACGGAACGTAATTTCCGTGCCAGGCGACCACGTCGAGCGGCGAATGATCGAGTGTTGTCGTCCAGAGCCTGCCCAGATATTTCTGGACCACTTCGGTCGGCTCGTCGCTGTCCTCGTAAGCGGCGACCGGCGCTTCGAAATCGCGCGGATTTGCGAGGCCGTTCGCGCCGATCGGCCCGAGCTCCGGCAAGCGGAACGGATGGCCGTAGTTCTCGGCGACGTACCCTCTTGCCTCACCGTCAAGCAGACGGACCCGGAACTTCATCCCGCGCGGCACCAGCGCCACATCGCCGGGCCCGACTTCCAGCCGCCCGAGCTCCGTCCACAACTCAATCGCGCCCTGTTGAGGAATGATCAGCAGTTCGCCGTCGGCATCGACGAAGACTCGTCGCTCCATGCTGCGTTGCGCCCGATAGAGGTGCACTGCGCAGCCTTCCAGGTCTTCGGGAACTCGCGCGTTCAGCATCGTCACGAGGCCGTCGACGAAATCCGTGCCGCCGGGCAGGTCCCCAGGCGCATCCCATCGCAAGCGATTGGGCGCCAGCGGCGCATTCGCCCGAGCAGCACCGAACAGGGGCGCCTTCTCATATGTCGTGAACGGGCGATGGTCCGCGGTCGGACGCATCCGGTAAAGCCAGCTTCGGCGATTCTCGTGGCGCGGCGCAGTAAATGCGCTCCCCGACAATTGCTCTGCATAAAGGCCGAATGCCGGCCGCTGCGGACTGTTTCGTCCCTTCGGAAGGGCGCCTTCGACCGCTTCGCTTTCGAAATGGCCGCCGAACCCGCTCATGTACTGCAATGCGTTTGCCTGCATGCGCTGCCGTTAGAACCTGCGGAGCGCAAACTCAAACGGGCGCAGCCCCTGTTGGAACTGCGCCCGACCGCGCGGGACTCGCCTACCGCGCGTTTTAGTTGACGTTCACGTTGATCTGGTCGGGGACCTTCACTTCGGTCGTCTTGCTGCCGAAGCCCAATTGGTCGCGGAAAAGGAACAGCAGTACGAGGACGACGATGATGAGCAGAACGACGGCCAGCACGCCGCCGCCACCGCCGCCGTTGGTCTCGACTACCGTCGTACGTTCGACCTGGTCACGATCATCCGCCATGACTTTACTCCCTTGAACCTGTTATCGTGGCGTAACGAACGAAGCTTGGCATGTGCGGTTCCGTGCGTTCAGGGAACCTTTGAGCTTCTCGGACCTTCCATTCGCCAAACGCCGGAGGAGGTCCAATGCGCCGCCTGATCGTGCTCACGCCTGCTTTCGTATTCAAGGCCGCATGCCGCGGCGAACCGGTCAAGCGCGAACGAAAATCCAGCAGCTCGCTCGAGCGATCGGATTAACAGGCGTATAGGAAACGCCGCGAGTCAAAGCGCGCGTTCTGTGCAGATCAGCAGAGGAGACGAGCATGAGCGGATTGGATCAAGTGCGTGAGCATATGCAGGTGATTGACGCCGAGGGAACGCCGCTCGGCAAGGTCGACCGGATCGAAGGCGACCGGATCAAGCTCACTCGCGACAGCAGCGGCTCGGGCAGTCATGAGGGACATCACCATTTCGTCCCGGCTGGTCTTATTGCCGATGTCGAAGGCGATACAGTTCGCCTGTCTTCCCGGATCGATGCCATCGAGAGCATCTTCCAATCGGAAGAAAGCGACGAGAACCGCTAGCGGCCGCCAGTTCCGGCGAGTTCGCGAAACTCGTAGCAGTCGCGAATATTGCGATTGAAGTACGAGCCTTTCGAGAAGGCCGCTCGAAAGGCCTGCACTTCCTCGTCCGGTACGTCCGTGTACAGGTAGCGGCGCCCCGTCACGAACTCGATGGTCAGTTCGCGCGAGGCCGGCTCATAGACGAAGCGGCGGATGACCGTGGACGGCATGTAACCCTAACGCGCGACGGGCCGAGCTTGCTGCACAGCGGCAGCAGCCGTAAGCGCGACCCATGTCGCAGGTCGTTCTATACGATTATTATCGATCCTCCGCCGCCTATCGGGTTCGCATCGCGCTCAACATCAAAGGCGTCGATTACGAGCAGCGCTCGATCAACCTTCTCGAAAGCAAGCAAACCTCGGAAGAGTATCGGTCGATCAACCCGCAGGGCCTCGTGCCGATGCTGGAGATCGACGGCCTTCGCCTGACTCAGAGCATGGCCATCATGGGCTATCTGGATCAGCGCTTCGCGAGCACGCCGTTGCTTCCCGCCTCGGCCGACGCGCGTTCGCATGTCCTGTCGCTCGCCATGACCATTGCCTGCGACATTCATCCGCTGAACAACCTTCGCGTCCTCAAATATCTGAAGGACAAGTTCGAGGTCGATCAGGACCAGCGGGACGAGTGGTACCGGCACTGGATCACGGAAGGCCTGAGCGCCCTCGAAGCATTGTCCAAGCCCCGTTCGGGACAATTCCTGTTCGGTGACAATGCGACCATCGCGGACATCTGCCTTGTTCCGCAGCTCTACAATGCGCGTCGTTTCAACGTCCCGCTGGATGCCTATCCGACTTTGCTGCGCGCGGACGAGAATGCGAGTAAGATCGACGCCTTCGCGCGGGCGCACCCCGATCGACAGGAGAAGCCGCAATGAATCGGGTCGATGCCATCAATCGCGGCATGTCGGACACAAGGCCGCTGGAGTCGGTGGATATTCCCTCGCTCGAAGGCAAGGTCAGCGATGAGGAGTGGGCGATCCGTGTGGATCTCGCCGCAGCCTATCGAATGGTCGCCCATTACGGCTGGGACGACCTCATCTTCACGCATCTTTCGGCGCGCATTCCGGGGCCCGAGCACCACTTCCTGCTAAACCCGTACAATCTGATGTTCGAGGAAGTGACCGCCTCCTCCTTGGTCAAGGTCGACGTGAGCGGCAATCCGGTTGAGCCCACACCGTTCGTCACCAATCCCGCAGGCTTCACCATCCATTCTGCGATCCACATGGCGCGCGAGGACGCGCATGCGGTGATGCATCTGCACACGCCGGCGGGACAGGCCGTCGCTGCGCATTCCGAAGGACTGCTTCCCCTCACCCAGACTGCCATGCTGATCCGAGGTGAAGTCGCTTTCCACGACTATGAGGGCGTTGCCGTCGACCTCGGCGAACGGGACCGGCTGGTCGCCGATCTAGACTGGAAGAATGCGATGATCCTCCGCAATCACGGCACGCTCGCAGTCGGCAAAAATGTCGGCGAATGCTTCATCCGCCTCTATTATCTCGAACGGGCCTGCCAGGCGCAGATCATGGCCTTGTCAGCAGGCGAAAGCGTCAACAATCCGCCGCAGGGATCGCCGGAAATCACGGCTCAGCAGGGAGAAGTGGGCCTGCCTCTTGCGGCGAACCTTCTCGCCTGGCCTGCGCTCAAGCGGAAAGCCTATCGCCTCGATCCGAGCTTCGCTTCCTAGGCCGGCTCTGCGACCTTTTGCTCCGGCGCCTGATGAGGGGCAGAGCCAAGCTGCGCGCGTGAAGCGATCGAGATCCGGTTCCACGCATTTATCAGGCTGGATGCCAGCGTCAGCCAGGCGATCTCCTCGTCGGAAAAATGCGGCCTTAGCGCGTCGAACGCTTCCTTGTGCGCATGGCCTTCCGAGATCAACGTGATCTCCTCGACCCATTCAAGCGCCGCGCGTTCCTTGTCGCTGAATTGCGAACTTTCACTCCACGCATCCAGCAGCAGCAGGCGTTCGGGCGAATCTCCATCATGCAGCGCCTCGCGGGTGTGCATGGCAATGCAATAGGCGCAGCCGTTGATCTGCGAGGCTCTCAGCTTGATGAGGTGAACGAGCTTCCGATCGAGCTTGGACGCGATCGCCTCCTCCAGGTTCAGCAGATGCTGGTATCCTTCGGGCGCGAGCTTCGCGACGTTCATCCGCAGAGGTTCGACCATGGCTTTCTCCCGTGACGGTTCGCTGAGCTAATCTGGAACAGGAGTCGGCAGGACTCGCGAGGCCCTATGGCACGATCTTGCGGTGATCGGCAGTGCCTGCGATGCCTGACAGCCGATGAGGAATGCGGCATCAGTCGGCGATTATCGCGAGCTTGCCCGGCGCCGGCTCCCGCACTTTCTGTTCGAATATCTCGACGGCGGTTCCTACGATGAAGTGACCCTGGCGGCGAACCGCGACGACCTTCGCGCGGTAAAGCTTCGCCAGCGAGTTCTCCGCGACGTGTCGACCCTCGACCTTTCGACGGAGCTCTTCGGTCAAAAGTGGTCGTTCCCGGTCGGGCTGGGTCCCGTTGGCCTTTCCGGAATGTATGCCCGCCGCGGAGAGGTGCAGGCGGCGAAGGCAGCTAGGGATGCGGGCGTACCCTTCACCCTCTCTTCGCTCAGCGTCTGTTCCGCCGGCGAGATCGCCCGCGAGCTTCGATCGCCATTCTGGCTTCAGCTTTACATCATCAAGGACCGCGGATTCGTCCGCGATTTGCTGGCGCGAGCGCGGGAGGCAGATTGTAGCGCCCTGCTCCTGACCGTGGATTTACCCGTCTCCGGCAGTCGCTACCGCGATCAGCGTTCGGGCTTGTCCGGAGGGACTCGATTGCGCCGCGGCCTTCAGGGCGCGCTGCGTCCAGGCTGGGCGTGGAACGTGGGACTTCTCGGCCGTCCTCACAGCCTGGGCAATCTGGAGCCGGTACTCGGCTCCAAAACTGGTCTGGAGGATTATTTCGGCTGGATCGGAGACAATTTCGACGCGTCGATCGGCTGGGACGAGGTCGCCTGGGTTCGCGAGCATTGGGATGGGCCGCTCGTCATCAAGGGCATTCTCGAGCCTGACGATGCCCGCGAAGCCTGTGCCAAAGGGGCAGACGGGATCGTCGTATCCAATCACGGCGGCAGGCAGCTCGACGGCGCCTGCTCGACGGCCCGCGCTCTCGCGTCGGTGGCCGAAGCCGTCGGCGGACTTTTGCCCGTTCTGGTCGATGGAGGTGTTCGATCCGGGCTGGACGTGGTTAGAATGCTTGCCCTTGGCGCGGACTTCGTCCTGCTCGGTCGAGCCTGGGCCTACGCGCTCGGTGCGCGCGGCGAAGCGGGTGTCGCGCACGTACTCAAGCTAATTGAGGCGGAGATGCGGGTTGCGATGGCGCTGACGGGCTGCACGAACCTCCGCTCGATCGGCGCGGAGATTATCGATAGGAGATAGCTAGGCGACGTTACGCGCATGATCTTCATCATGGAACAGGCGCGCGACGTCCTTCGCCTGCATCGGCTTGGCGAAGAGGAAGCCCTGAACGGACGAGCATCCGTGCGATCGGAGCTCCGCAAGCTGGGCGTTGTCCTCGACCCCCTCGGCGGTCGTTTCCATGCCGAGCGCGTGGGCGAGCTCCGTGATCGCCGCGACGATCGCGGTCGCCCCCGGCCGCGTGAGCAGGTTTTCGATAAAGCTGCGATCAATCTTGATCTTGTCGAAGGGGAAGCTCTGCAAATAGCTGAGCGACGAATAACCCGTGCCGAAGTCGTCGAGTGCGACGCGTACGCCGATCGAACGCAGGCTGTGCAACAATTTCAGCGTTGAATCGGCGCCATCGAGAAAGACGGATTCGGTGATCTCGATTTCGAGCCGGTCCGGCGCGAGACCGCTCGCTGCAAGCGCTTGCACGATCGTTTCGTGAAGCCCACCGCGATGGAACTGGATCGGCGATACGTTCACCGCGACGCGCACATGCTCGGGCCAGTCGCTTGCTCGACGGCATGCCTCGCGAAGAGCCCATGCTCCCATCGGGACGATGATGCCAGTCTCTTCGGCCACGCCAATGAATTCGCCCGGCGCAACGAGCCCGCGTTGCGGATGATTCCAGCGGATCAGCGCCTCGAATGAGCCAATCCTGTTGCTCTCGAGATCGAACAGGGGCTGGTAGTAAAGCTCGAACTCCCCGCGTTCGAGCGCCAGGCGAAGATCGGTCTCCAGCTTCCGGCGGTCCTGCGCGCGACGATTCAGGCTTTCCTCGAAGAAAGCGAAGGTGCCGCGTCCCGCGTCCTTGGCCCGATACAATGCCAGATCCGCATTCCGCAGCAGAGTGCCACCGTCCGGGGCATCGAATGGAGCAATGGCGATTCCGACGCTGGTCGAAGGCACGAGCTCGTTGCCGTCGATCATGAGGGGACGGGCGATGGCATCAATCAGCTGCTCCGCAAGCCGGTCGATCGCATTCCGGTCGCTTCCGACATGTTGCAGCACCACGAACTCGTCACCGCCGAGGCGAGCAACGAAATGCCCGCGGGCCACATCGCGAATGCGTTCACCGGCGGCGATCAGCAGAGCGTCGCCCGCAGGATGTCCGAGCGTGTCGTTGATTGTCTTGAACTGGTCGAGATCGAGGCAGTGCAGCGCGACCAAGGTCTCGCTGTCGCCGATCGAACGGTAGAGATGCTCGAGTTGCTGCTGGAACATCGTCCTGTTCGGCAGACCGGTGAGAACGTCGTTGAAGGCAAGTTGCGTGATCCTCTTCTCGCGCTCTTCGATCTTGCCCGACATTTCGTTGAAGGTAGCCGCGAGCCGGGCGAGCTCGTCCTCGCCGCGCACCTGCACTTTCACATGCTCGCCCGATGCGAGGCGTCCCGCCGCGTGATCCAGTCGCGCCAACGGCTCGGTGATGCGGCCAGCCGCGCGCCAAGTCGCAAAGGCCGCGAGGGCCATGCCCAGCAACGTCATCAGGCCCAGCGCAAACTGCAGCTTGCGCGCTCCGGAGAGTGCCTCCGCCTTGGGATAGGCGAGGATCAGGAGCGCCTGATCGCCGGACAGGAAAGTCGGCAGGGGCTTGGCGAGCGTGATCGATGGTTCCCGTTCGACGTCCATCTCGAAAGCGGCATTGTCCCTTAGATG
>JBKPKE010000157.1:0-4197 GCA_046730955.1 Pseudomonadota bacterium | reverse complement strand
TGAGTGTCGTCGGCAGCGTCAGATGTGTATAAGAGACAGATGTCGCGACGATCAGCGGGATCGCGATGATGTGGAGGCCCTTGTTCCCGATGTAATTCGAAACGGCGCAGCCAAGGCCGGCACCTAGGTAGAGCCACAGGGAATCATTTTCATGCTGCACCTCGTCCGATGTCGAGCGCTGCATGAACAACACGACCAAACCAGCAAATATCGCGACTGTGACCCAGTCGTAGACAGTTTCCATGACCCCTCCCAAACCCGTGGCATGGGTAATTTTCCATGCTATGACCTCAACCTAAGTGATTTTCAAATCGTTGGGGGTTTCGCGTGCATTCCAAGACAATAATCGCCGTCAGCCTGGCGCTCGTCATTTGCGGATGCAACAAGAAGGCAGAGGGTCAGACGGTCGCCATCGTCAATGGCGAAGAGATCACCGCTGCCGAACTCAATGCCGAGCTTGCAGGTACCAAGATCCCGGAGGGGATGGACAAGGACCAGGCGCGTAACAGGGTTCTCCAACAAATGATCGACCGTCGCCTCGTGGCCCAGCAGGCGAAGAAGGATGGAATCGACAAGTCGCCTGATTTCCTGAACCGCCAGCGTCGGATGAACGAAGACCTGCTGATCAACATGTTCGCGGCGCGCCAGATCGATACGACAAGGCTTCCCTCGGATCCTGAGATTGCGCGCTTCCAGGCAAGTCGCCCCGAGATGTTCGCGAAACGCGAACAATGGAACCTCGACCAGATCCGGTTCACCATGCCGACGGACCCGGCAGTGAAGGCCAAGCTGGCAGCGGCCCACTCGCTCGACGAGGTCGCCAAGGCCCTTACGGACGCGGGCGTGACCTTCGATCGTCAAAAGAACCGCCTCGATACGGCCGTAGTCCCGCACGATCTCTATGGGCGCATCGAGACCGCTTCGCCGAGTGAGCCGTTCATCGTGCCGGTTGGCAATCTCGCGATTGCCAGCGTGATCACCTCACGGGAGCCAGCCGCGATTTCGGGTGACCAGGCACGCCCGATCGCCGTTGCGGCAATGCGGCGCACAGATGCAGCCAAGGCCATGCAGGATCGGCTGACGGCACTGCGCCAGTCGGCAAAGATCGATTACAAACCCGGATTTGCGGCGCCAGCGGCACCGTCTGCGGCCAAGAAATAGAATAAGCCGGCGGCGACCCGCCTATTTATCGGCGGGTTCTGCTTGTCCGTATCCGACGGCATAGTAATCGTCGATGCCGTAACCCTCACTGACGACGCCGCCACGATATTTGTTGAGGATGACGCCAGCGAGCCGAGCTTCGCCGAGAAGGCCGACGGCGTCCTGAATCTCGCGCTGCTTCGTCTTACCTTCCTCTGCAACGAGGATGTAGGCATCTAGCCGAGCCATCACCGTCGCCGCGTCATCATTGGCAAAAACCGGCGGAAGGTCGCAGATGAACAGGGTCTTCTCGTCCGACGCGCGCATCGACCGCAGAAGCGTTTGAGCTCTTTCAGATGCAAGGAGCTCCGCGGAATGGGTCCGGCCCGCCGTCGTCGGCATGATGATTAGCCTCTCGCCTTCCAGGCGATAGGTATCAGGTACGTCCGCGCCCTGAGCGAGGTCGAGATAATCGCGAACACCCCGTTCTGGCACGATCCCGAAGAATCCGCTCAGGGAGCCGCGCCGAAGGTCCAGGTCGACGACATAGGTTTGATAACGTGGATCGCGACTGAGTGCCGCAGAAACGTTTGCTGAAATAAACGACTTGCCCACGTTGGGCGTGGCCGACACAACTCCGACCATCCGCCAACCGCGCTTCATCTGAAGCTCGATGAGACGCCCGCGGATCATGTTGAAGCTCCGCGACCGTGCATCCATGCTGTCGAATCCGAAGATCCCGCGCGATTTGGCCATGGCCGAGTCCCAGGGAATCTCGACGGCGCCCTGGAGGCCGCTGAGTTGAAGGATCGACAGAGAGGACGGCGGTTCGCTCAAGGGCGACACTCCAGAAGCCTGCTGAAGAGGGTTATGCAAATCGCTTGGCTCTCTTCTTTAAGAAACGAAAACGCTTCTTAGGCACATTTGTCTGAAGAATTGGTACCACGCCTAGCACCGGCAAACCCATCGAATTTAGCTGGTTCGGACTGCGCATGGGACGGTTGAGAAGCTCAACCAGAAGCGCGAGCAGCAATCCAAGCCCCAGTCCCGCGGCCGCTCCTCCGAGAATGAAAAGGGGCCGGTTCGGCCAGTGCGGCGTATCCGGAAGATTGGGCGGCTCGACGAGCGACAGGCGCTCGGCGCGTTGCTCATTGGCCAGGCGGGCGGTCGCCTGCGCCCTCATGAGGTTCCGCAACACAGCATTGTATTGCTCGCGCAGGCCGCTGGCTTGGTTTTCCAGCTGCATGGCCTGCTCGAGAATCGCGGGTTGGCGCATCTGTCCAGAGAGAGCCGAATTCGCGCGGGCGACCGCCATGTTCTTCGAGGCGTTCAGCTGGGCGATGATCTGATTGTTCGAGCGAATCTGCTCCTGGACCGCCGGGCTTAGTCCGGTGGGGCCGGCCGGCCTGGCGCGCTTGATTGCAGCGACTCGCTCGCGGGCGAGGGCTACGTCAGGATGACTGTCGCTGTACATTGCCTCCGCATTCGCGAGTGCCGCCTGTGCGGCCGCGAGTTCCGGATCGGCCACGCCGCCGCTGCTTTGCAGCGCAAGCTGCCGATTTTGGCTCTCGAGGTTGGCGATCTGGGAGTCGTAACTGCCTGTGTCGACATACGTAGGCCCGCCGCCCCCGATCAGGACGGAACCATTGCTGGCCTTCAGCTCGGTGATTCGGCCCTGGATGACGTCAACCTGAGCCTTCAGCTTTGCAGCCTGCTCCTGCAGGAAACTGACCGTCAGATTTGCCTGGTCTTCGATCTGGTCGCTGTTCATCCGCATGAACTGCGTGACGTAGGCCTGCATCACCGTCTGGGCCTTGACCGGATCGGGATAGTCAAAGTCCATCTTGATGGCGATGACGTTGCCCTTGCCCGGCGTCGACCCAATGTCCCCGGTCTGCGCGCCGACCGTCGTTGATTCCCGCATCTTGCTCACGACGGCGGACATCGGTTGGGAACGCCGTTCCGACTGGTAAAGGTCGTTCTGCTCGATGAGGCTGATGAGATCCCCTCGGCTCAATACCTGCTCACGAATCTTCGCGATCCGTTGCTCGATCTGCTCGGTACCGGGCGCCTCGACGATCTCTTCCGGCAAGTCCTGCCGTTCGACCAGCAGGGTTGCGCTTGACCGATAGATCGTCGGGAGGGTGTAGGCGGTGATCACGCCCACCAGGAAAAGCAGGACGAACGAGATGATCATGTAGAGGCGCCGATGCCAAAGGATCGTCGGCAAATGATTGATCAGCCAGGCTCCGCCACCGCCGCCGCTGCTTTCGCTGCGTTCAATGCCGTCCGGTTCGATCATCCGAGGTCCCCAATGCGGTAGCGGACGAACACCGTGCCTGTGATGTCCGTGTCCGGATCAACGCCGTTGTCGCGATGCAGCGACCGAAGGCCGAGGTCCACGCCGCCGGACAGGCGATCGTTGATCACTCTGCTGTAGTTGGCGGCGAGACGGAAATGGTTGGTCTTACGATGAAGCCCGAGAACCTCGTCGGTATAATGCGAGGCACCCGCCGAAAGCTGGATCGTCTGGAATTCGTCGAGCTTCTTGTACCAATCGACCCCAATGGATGTCGTCGTTACGAGCGTGCTGTTGGCGGATGCCGCAGAGTAGCGATCGGCATGTGCGCAAAGGCGGTCGCCCTCTGTCGTATGACAGACCGTGCCCTGAAACGACAGGTTCGTCGATTTGTCGTGCGTCAGAAGACGATCGACGCTGGCGAAGGTCACGCCGACCGACCCTGACAGGTCCCAGCTCTCACTCAGCTGCGTATGGATGGTCGCCGCAGGATTGATCGTCGTCGAATGGTCGGGCGAATTATCGTACTCGGTCCTCGTAACATTCACATTGGCGCCGACCGTAGTGCGCTCCGACAAAGTCAGGCCGTAGGATCCAGACGCATAGAGGCTGGTATATTCGTCGAGCAGCGATGACGAATACATGGCTCGCGAAACGCCAGCATTGATGCCGACATGACTCCTCGTGCCCGTTCGGATCGATGTCCCGGCCTGCGCGTGCAGATGGTAGGACCGCCCCACAAAATCGAACACATCGGG
>JBKPKE010000156.1:0-6601 GCA_046730955.1 Pseudomonadota bacterium | reverse complement strand
GTTCCGGCGAACCTCCAGATCTCTCAGTTCGCGAAGCGCCTGGACGCAGCCAAGGGGAATCCGGTCAAGGTGGTCCTGCAGCAGCCTGACGGCCGAAGGATCGAACTTGCGCAGGAACGCCATAAAATGGCGGTATCGCCGGGTGACCTCAGCGAACGAAACCTGCGCATCTGGGCCAGACTCGCTACGGCCCTGATCGCCTGTTCCGCGCTTCTCGCCTGCGGCCTTCTCCTCGCCCTTCGGCGTCCAAACGATCCGGTTGCGATGCTGCTCGCCTTCGCCTTCGTCGGCCTGGCCGCAACGATCGATCCGCCCATGCAATTCTGGCTCTGGACCAACCAGGACATCGTCCTGGACGTCCTGGGCGCCGTTTATTTCTATCTGCTGCTGATCGCGATCGCCGCCTTTCCCGACGGAGTCTTCGTCCCCCGCGCCTTGCGGTGGCTCATCCCGGTCGGAATTCCTCTGGGGATCGCTCTCTCCCTTCCCGGCATTGATCCGGACATTTCGGGCACTGTCGCCGTCATTGTCCTCATCGCCGTGCTCAGCAGCCAGATCATCCGTTTTCGCCGTGAGCCCGAGGGGATTGCCCGGCAACAGATCAAATATGCGGGATTCGGCTTTGCGGCCGGCTTCCTGCTTGTCCTCGGAGCGGTCATCCTGGCGGCGATGCTCGGAGACGATCCGAGCGCTTACACGCCGCTGCAGAGCCTTGCAATTTTGGTGCTCTTCAGTGCGGGAATGGCGATCATCGCGCTTGGCCTGCTGGTGGCGCTCGTCCGCTTCCGGTTGTGGGAAGCCGACACAGTGATCACTCGTTCGGCCGCTTATGCCGTGGTTACGCTGATCGTCGGCGTCGTCTGGGCCGCAAGCTCCGACCTGGTGAAGCTGGTCATCACCGAGGTCATGGGCCACGACAGCGAGGCCGGTGCGACGACCGTGGGGGCGATCATTGCGGCGGGCGTCTTTTCTCCGACCCAGTCCGCAGTGCTCGGCTGGACACGGCGCCACTTCGGCGGCCCTCTCGACCAGATCCACGATTCCGCGAAAAGACTGAAGAATTGGGGCCTAACCGAACCGCCCTCGGAAGTTGCTACGCGCGCATTATCGATCATCGAGCAGGCCGTGCATCCGGTCGCATCCGCAATCGTATTGGACACGGCCATGGGCGACGAACTCATCGCGGCTCGGGAAGTGACGTCCGAAAAGGATCCGCGGCTGATCGAACGCCTGATCCTCGAAGACGAGGAAAGCCCGGTTGGGGTTCTGCTCTTAGGGCGACGGTCCGATGGGAACCGCTACAACCGGCAGGAACTCGAGGCCATCCGCGAGATCATTCCCTCGCTTGCCGAAGCTCTGCGCGTCGCGCGCGGCCGCTATTCGCGCGACCATATGATGCAGCAGCGGTTGGATGAGATGGCGGCTCGCCTTGCGCAGCTGGAAGGCGGGGCGCCGAAACCAGCTTGAAGGCTGGCGAATCCAGCGTCGGTGGCCTAGTCAGTGGCCATGCGCATTGCTCTATCCGCCGACCACGCTGGTTTTGAAATGAAGGACCAACTTGCCGATTGGCTTCGTGGCGACGGCCATGAAGTGATCGACCTAGGTACCAACGGCTCTGAAAGCGTCGATTATCCCCGCTTCGGGAGCATCCTCGCCGAGGCGCTCGCCGACGGCAGAGCCGATCGCGGCATCACCGTTTGCGGCTCAGGCATCGGCGTTGCCATCGCGGCCAACCGCAATCCTGCTTGCCGGTGCGCTCAGGTATCGGAGCCACTTTCGGCATCGCTGGCGCGCCACCACAATGATGCCAACGCAATTGCCCTTGGCGCTCGCTTGATCGGGATCGAAATGGCAAAGGCGTGCGTCACCGCCTTCCTCACGAGCGAATTCCTCGGCGGTCGCCACCAGCGCCGCGTGGATCAGCTCGCCAACCCCTCGGAACGGGAACCTGCCTGATGGCATCCGCCGCCAACCTCAACGACGTCCAGCCCGACGGCTTTTTCACCCGGCACCTTGCCGATGCCGACCCGGCCGTCTTCGAAGGCATTAAGCATGAGTTGCAGCGCGAGCAGACGCAGATCGAGCTGATTGCCTCAGAGAACATCGTGAGCCGTGCGGTTCTCGAAGCGCAGGGGTCGGTTCTCACCAACAAATATGCCGAAGGGTATCCGGGTCGCCGGTACTACCAAGGCTGCGCTCCCTCCGATGAGGTCGAGACACTTGCGATCGAGCGGGCCAAGAAGCTGTTCGGTTGCGGCTTCGCCAACGTCCAGCCCCACTCGGGAGCGCAGGCCAACGGCGCGGTGATGATGGCTCTGCTGCAGCCGGGCGATACAATCATGGGCATGAGCCTTGCTGCCGGCGGCCATCTTACCCACGGCGCTCCGCCTGCCCAATCAGGCAAGTGGTTCAATGCAGTTCAATATGGCGTCCGGCAGGAGGATCATCTCGTCGACTTCGATGAAGTCGAGCGCCTCGCGAAAGAGTATAAGCCGAAGCTGATCATCGCGGGCGGCTCGGCCTATCCGCGCCATCTCGATTTCGCGCGCTTCCGAGCAATTTGCGATGAGGTCGGAGCTTACCTCTTCGTTGACATGGCGCACTTCGCGGGACTGGTCGCCGCGGGCGAGCATCCCTCGCCGTTCGGCCATGCGCACGTCGTCACGACCACGACCCACAAGACCCTTCGCGGACCGCGCGGAGGCATGGTGCTTACCGATGACGAGGCCATCGCCAAGAAGATCAATTCGGCCGTCTTCCCAGGCCTCCAGGGCGGCCCCCTGATGCACGTCATCGCCGCGAAGGCGGTGGCCTTCGGCGAAGCGCTTCAGCCCGAATTCAAGACTTACGCCAAGGCCGTGATCGCCAACGCCAAGACGTTGGCCAACCGGCTCAAAGAGCGCGGCGCGGACCTCGTTGCAGGCGGCACCGATACACATCTCGCGCTGGTCGACCTTCGTCCGCTTGGCCTCACCGGCAAGGATGCCGACGAAAGCCTGGAGCACTCCGGGATCACCTGCAACAAGAATGGCGTACCGTTCGACCCGCTTCCACCGATTAAAACCAGCGGCATTCGCGTCGGTTCGCCGGCGGGCACGACCCGCGGCTTCGGCGAGGCCGAATTCCGCGACATCGGCGACATGGTTGCCGACGTCCTCGACGGGCTTTCGAAGAATGGGCCGGAGAACAACGGCGAGATCGAGCGCGAGGTGAACGGTCGCGTGCGTGAGCTTTGCGCGCGCTTTCCTATCTATAGCTGATGCGCTGCCCATTTTGCGCCCATGAAGACAGCCAGGTGAAGGACAGCCGCCCGTCCGAAGACGGTGCGGCAATCCGCCGCCGTCGCCAGTGCGAGGCATGCGGGGCGCGCTTCACGACCTTCGAGCGCGTTCAACTGCGTGACCTCACCGTCGTCAAGAAGGACGGCAAGCGCGAGCCCTTCGACCGCGACAAGCTTGCCCGGGCCATTGGCCACGCCACCCGGAAACGCGAAGTTGATCCGGCAAAGATCGACCGGTTGATCAGCGGCGTTCAGCGCCAGCTCGAAACGCAGGGCGACGAAGTCACGACGGTGAAGATCGGCGAGGCCGTGATGGCCGGCCTCAAGTCGCTCGATCATGTCGCCTACATAAGATTCGCGAGCATCTACAAGGACTTCAGCGATCCGAGTGAGTTCGCAGAGATTGCCGAGCGCGTGGAGAAGGAATCGGTACCGCCCGACCACGACAGGCTGCTGTGAGCGCCGCCAAGCCCGTCATCGTCCTCGTCCGTCCGCAGCTCGGCCAAAACATCGGCAAGGCGGCGCGCGCGATGCTGAATTTCGGCCTGACAGAAATGCGGCTGGTGGCTCCACGCGACGGCTGGCCCAACCCGGATGCAGGCCCGTCGGCAAGCGGCGCGGACATCGTGCTGGAGCAGGCCGAGGTATTTGACACCGTCCAGGACGCAATCGCCGATTGCTCGCTTGCCTTTGCTTCGACGGTACGCCGCAGGGACCTCGTCATGCCGGTGGTCACGCCGGAGCAGATGGCCGAGGAGATCGCGGCCTCGGCGGGCCGGACCGCGATTCTGTTCGGTCCGGAACGGTCTGGTCTCGAGACGGAGGATGTTGCCCTCGCGAACAAGATCGTGACCGTTCCCATCAATCCGAGTTTCGGTTCCCTCAACCTCGCCCAGGCCGTGATCCTTCTCGCATACGAATGGTCCAAGCGGTCAGAGCTTGCAGTCCCGCCGTCGAAGGAGCTTGAACCTCCCGCGCCACACGGAGAATTGGAAGCATTGATCGGGCACCTCGACGAAGAATTAGATGGCAAGGGATATTTCCATCCTCCGTCGCGGACCCAGGCAACCAGGAACACGATCCGTACGATCTTCACCAAGACAGGTTGGTCGTCACGGGAGGTCAAAGCGATCCGCGGAATCATCCGCGCCTTGACGCAAAGTCGTTCGTCGAAAAGCTGAAACAACCGTATTGATTCCTGTGGCTTCTCCCCTAAACCCGCGGTTCCATTCGGTTCTTTCCGGGAAAATCAGATGTTTACCGTAGCTTTGAGCGTTCTTTTCCTGGCCGCGGCCAGTGATACCAGCGGCACTGCAACCACTGCGCCAGTTGCGCAGGCCTCCGAAGCGCCCAAGACGGTGCGCAAGATCTGCAAGCGCGAGGAAGCGACGGAATCCCGCCTCGGCGGGAAGCGCGTATGCCTGACGGCCGAGCAGTGGCGTGAGCGCCAGAATTCGGCGACGAGGGACTTCGACGACGTAAGGAAGTAATAGTCGCGGGACCGCGAGGGCGGCCCAAACTTGACCTACGAGAGGCGCATCGCTAGGTGCGCTGCTCGCAATTGATCCCGCATGCCTGGTGAAGCGGCGATCGCGTTGGGCGCTAGGTCCAGCGGTGCGGTCCGGGCAAACTGAAATGCGAATTGGAGAATAGCACGTGAGCAAGCGCAGCAGCGCCAAGTACAAACTCGACCGCCGCATGGGCGAGAACGTTTTTGGACGTCCCAAAAGCCCGGTCAACCGCCGCGAGTACGGCCCCGGCCAGCACGGCCAGCGCCGCAAGGGCAAGCTTTCCGATTTCGGCATCCAGCTTCGCGCCAAGCAGAAGCTGAAGGGCTATTACGGCGACATCACCGAGAAGCAGTTCAAGCGGACCTATCAGGAAGCGAGCGCCATGAAGGGCGACGCTTCGCAGAACCTGATCGGCCTCTTAGAGCGCCGCCTCGACATGGTCGTCTATCGCGCCAAGTTCGCGCCAACGATCTGGGCCGCTCGCCAGCTCGTCAGCCACGGCCACGTCCGCGTCAACGGCGTGAAGTGCAACATCGCATCGCGCCGCGTGGACATTGGCGACGTCGTCGAGCTCGGCTCGAAGGCGCAGGAAATGGCGCTGGTCATCGAGGCGCAAAGCCTCGCCGAGCGCGACGTTCCCGATTACGTCGTTCCGGACGGCACGTCGAAGGTCACCTACACCCGCGTTCCAACGCTGGACGAAGTGCCTTATCCAGTGCGCATGGAACCGAACCTCGTGATCGAGTTCTATTCGCGCTGATTTGAAGAACAGCTCGAACAAGCGGGGCGGCCCTTTTGGGCCGCCCTTTTTGTTTAGTGGCCGATCGTTTTTTCCAGCAACGTACCGACGCTGGTCAGCATCTCCTTGCGCGCCGCGGTGTCATCGAGCTGGTGATCGAGATCCTTGTATCTCAGGAACTGAACGTCCGTTCCCGCAGCACGCAGTGCCGAGTTCATTTTCGCCGACTCTTCGACGCCAACATTCTGGTCCATGTCACCATGGACGAGAAGGACCGGAACCTTGATCTTGCCGGCATGCCTCAGCGGCGAACCGTCCACGATGTGCGGCCCCGTACCGATGAAATTCGCGACGACGTCGCTGTTGGTGTAGCCCTCGGACTCATGCTTCAGCATCGCAAGATCTGTCACCGGCGCGATTGCGGCGACCGCCTTGAATAGCTTGGGTTCAACGATGGCGGACTGAAGCGCCGCATAGCCTCCGTAAGACCAGCCGACGATCGCCATGCGGTCCGGATCCGCAATGCCCTGGCTTGCCAGCCATTTAGCCGAGGCTGTGATGTCTCCGATCGACGTCCGCCAGTTCTTAAACCCGTTCTCCATCAACCAGGCATCACCGAAGCCCGCGGACCCGCGATAATTGGGCTGGAGGACGGCATAACCCCGCGCCGCGAGAAATTGCGCCAGCCAATCAAAACCCCATTCGTCCCGTGAGCTTGGCCCGCCGTGAGGAAGCACGACAGCGGGCAGGTTTTTTGGTTCCTTTCCGACAGGCAGCGTTAGATATCCCGGCACAGCCGTGCCATCGGCTGCCGTCACGGTCACCGACTTCACGGCGGCCAGCTTGCGCTTCTCAAGCTCCGGCCGCGCCAGCATGACCTCGGCGAGGTTCCTGGATGTCTTGTTGAAGACAAAATAACGGCCCGGGTCGTTGTCGGCGCTCGCAGCGACCAGAATCCTGGACCCGTCTCTGCTGGCTCCCACGATGTTGATCAGCGGCAGGTTGGGAATCGCCCTACCGAGCATCGACAGCAAAGCCTTGTATTCCGGGTCGAAGTAGACCGTCTCGCGG
>JBKPKE010000155.1:0-3574 GCA_046730955.1 Pseudomonadota bacterium | reverse complement strand
GCATCAGCCCGCCGCAGCCGAGACGAGCGGAAGCGTGCGTGTGCACAATTTCGAACCGAAGGAGGTCCGCGCCCCTCGCTCTCCTCGCGAGGCACCGACGGGGGTGCAGCCGTCGGGCGATTCCGTTCGCAACTGGCGTTCGCGCGAACGGAACGGCGAAACCGTGGGTTCGAGTATCGAGGAGCGCAACGTCCGTCGCGCACCGACTGGCAGCGGCGGCGATCTCGTCCAGCAGAGGCATCCGGTTCCGCGCGTGTTCCAGCAGGGCGAGCGGAGGGTCAGCCGTACGCCCGTGTTCGGAACCGAGCCGCTTGCGCCTCGCACGGCCAGCTCGCGCCAGGCACATGCTTCACGCCACTGGAACAAGGACTGGCGCCACGATCACCGCTACGACTGGCGCAATTACCGACATCATCATCGGTCGCACTTCCATTTCGGCGCCTACTACGACCCGTTCGGCTGGGACTACATGCAGTACGGAATCGGCTGGCGCCTATGGCCCAGCTACTATCGCAGCAGCTTTTGGCTGAACGACCCGTGGCAATATCGGCTTCCGCCGGCCTATGGCCCGTACCGCTGGGTCCGCTACTATAACGACGCGCTGCTGGTGAACATCTACACCGGCGAGGTCGTGGACGTGGAGTACAACTTCTTCTGGTGATCAGGCGGTCGGCGATTCGTCGCCGACCAGCTCCACGAAGGGGGCGAACTTCGCCTCGCGCTTGACGAAGCTCGTTTCGAAACGCCGCACAGTCGCGTCCGCGATCAACACGCCTTCGGCGACCTTGTTGAACTCGGCCATGTTCGCGCAGTCGAAGAGTAGGAGGAGATCCCAGGTGCCCGCCAGCTCGTAGGAAAACTGGACGTGCGGGGCCTTGTGGATGCGTTCCATCAAAGCGTTCTTGCCCTTGAGGTCGGCATGTTCGCTGAGCTGCACCAGGACGATGGCGCGGAGGCGCTTCTCGGTTAGGCGCGGCGAGAGGAGGGCGATCGTCTTCGCGATGAAGCCGTCGGAGCGCAGTCGGCGTAGCCGGCGGGCGATTGCGGACGGCGATAAGGCTACGCGCGCCGCGAGCGCTTCGGCGGTCTGAGCGTCATCGCGCTGCACCTCGTTCAAAAGGGCGATGTCGAACCGGTCGAGCATCGATGGAGGCTGCCAAATTCTGGCATGCTTTGCACCACTTATGCGCGCTGAAGCCATGTCGCCTGCCGAAATTTGGCAGGATAGCGATCGAATCCGCACGAATTTCGAGGCTCAAATGTCGTAAAATGGGATCGAAGGAGAGTGCGGCCCATGCATTTGCGAAAGCTGCTTGTCCTGGCGACACTCTGCTGGGTTGCACCCCTATCGGCCCAGCAGCGTGCGTCGTCTGCGCCTGAGATCGACCGGGGCTGGGCTTGTCCGCACGAGCTTGAGGCGAAGGCGATCGTGATCTCTGCGCGCGATCCGGTCGGCGAGGTTCCGCTCGAGACGAGCCGGCGTTTCTATTTGCCTTAGCCGGCCAGGGCCTCGGCAATCAGCCGTCGGCTGTTGTCTATCCCGTAGAGCGCGATGAAGCTGCCCATGCGCGGCCCCTGGGAGGAGCCGAGGAGGGTTTCGTAGAGCGCCTGGAACCATCCGCGCAGGCTTTCGAACGGATGCCGCTTGCCGACTTCAAAGACGATGTTCTGGATCGCTTCGCCGTCTGACCCTGCGGGCAGCTTGGCCAGTTCGGCGTCGAGATCGCGCAGCGCGGCCGCTTCCGTTTCCGTCGGTGCGCGGCGTTGCAGCGTCGGTACGACGAAGTCGCGCGCGTAATTAACCGCCAGCCCGATCAACTCGTCGAGCTCGAGATGGGTGTCAGGTGAGGTGTCCGGCGCATAGCGCTGCACAAAGCGCCAGGCGGTCCCCTTGTCGTGGATGCCGGGCAGGCTGACGAGATTGAGAAGCAGGCCGTATGTGAGCGGCAGGCTTTGCGGCTCCGGCACCTTGCCGTTGTGGATGTGGTGCACTGGATTGCCGAGCTTCTGCTCGATCGGCTGGTTCGGATAATTTCCCCGGAACTGCCAATATTCGTCCACGGCCCGCGGGATGAGGCCGAGGTGGAGACTCTTTGCCTTCTTCGGCTCGCGGTAGATGTAGAAGGCAAGGCTCGGCTCGCTTCCGTAGCGCAGCCATTCCTCGAGGCTCAGGCCGTTGCCCTTGGACTTGGAGATCTTCTCGCCCTTCTCGTCGAGGAACATCTCATAGTTGAAGCCCTCGGGCGCGCGGCCGCCCAGCACCCGTGCGATCTTGGACGATTGGATGACGCTGTCGATCAGGTCCTTGCCCGCCATCTCGTAATCGACGCCGAGCGCGACCCAGCGCGCCGCCCAGTCCACCTTCCACTGGAGCTTGGCCCGCCCGCCGAGCGCCGACTGCTCTACGCGGCCTTCCTCATTCATGAAGGCGATGGTCCCGGCTTCCGCATCGATGACCTCGACCGGCACCTGAAGCACCTTGCCGGAGGAAGGCGACACGGGAAGGATCGGCGAATAGGTCTGGCGTCGCTCCTCGCGAAGCGTCGGCAGCATCACGCCCATGACTCCATCCCAGTTGCGCAGGACCTGCCGGATGGCGTCGTCAAAGCGGCCGCTTGTGTAGCAGTCCGTCGCCGACAAGAATTCGTAGTCGAAACCGAAGCGATCGAGGAAATGCCGGAGCATCGCATTGTTGTGATGCGCGAAGCTCTCGTGGCTGCCGAACGGGTCCGGAATCTGGGTAAGGGGCTTGCCAAGATGCGTGCTGAGCATCTCCTGCTCGGGCACATTGTCCGGCACCTTCCTGAGGCCGTCCATGTCGTCACTGAAGGCGATGAGGCGGGTCGGCGCCCCTCCCGTGAGTTCCTCATAGGCCCGGCGGACGAAGGTCGTGCGAGCGACTTCGTTGAACGTGCCGATGTGCGGCAGGCCCGACGGGCCGTAGCCCGTTTCGAAGATCATCGCTTCGCCGTTTGGCTTTCCGTCCGGCCAGCGTTTCAGGAGCTTGCGAGCCTCTTCGTACGGCCAAGCCTTTGAAGCCATTGCGGCTGCCCGAAGCGATTGCGCGTCCAAATCCGTTGCTCTTCTGTTCTCGTCGCGTAAGTGTCTGGAGATGGCGGCTCCTTTGCCTCTTCCAGCGCTTCACGCAACCCATGCGGGCATATGGATCGCGTCGCGCGACGGTGGCGAGTGCCGCGAGGCCAGCCGAGGGGAGGCAATCGCAAGGGCTGCCGAAACCCCCCACATCATACTCAATGCGCCCTTGGTCGGGCAACGACTCGGCTATCCGGAGCTGTCTGGTCTCGACCTTCTGGAACTGTACGCTTTCATTTACCCTGCCCGTTTCGCCGTGCCGACAGTGGCGGGAATGTGTCGCGCCGTTGGGATCGAACCGCCTGCCAGCGAGGCAGACGCGGCCGGAGCGCTTCGGACAGTCGCCGGAGCGTTGCTCGACATCCTCGAACGTCCGGACTGGAAGGAAAGGGAGGGCGCGTGGACCTCGAACCAGTCGCTCGCCCGCATGGGCTGGGGCTGGTCGCCACTGATTACTGCCCGGCTCGAACGGCCGGAGCGC
>JBKPKE010000154.1:0-7806 GCA_046730955.1 Pseudomonadota bacterium | reverse complement strand
GTCGAGAGCTGCCTGATGGTCGGCGGCAGGGCGCCGGTCGCAATGCTTGCCCGAAGCATCAGCGCCGGCGACGGGAGGACCCGGGCCCCCGCGGTGAAGGTCAGGCCGTCCTTCACGATCGAGACCAGCCGGTCGTTGGTCGGAAGGGTCGGTGTGGCGTTTTCCGGGAGGGTCGTGCGCACCCGGTCGTAGCGGGCTGCAAGCTGCAGCTCCAAACCGCGCAGCAGGCCTGTCGAATCCCCTGAGGTGACCGGAGCCCGAAGTTCTCCATAACCGGTGCTGATTGCCTGCTTGCGCACCGGGAAGGCATAGTGATCGGTGCTGGCGTCGCCGAAATGAAGGAGGGCCTCCGGCACATGTTCCCACCGGCGCTCGGCAAGGAGGCTGAGGTTGAGCGGTCCGCCCGCCAGCGTGGCCAGCGGTCCTGCAATCCTGATCGCGGTGCTTCGCGACCGGTTCAGCTGGTCGGAATGCGAGGTCGAATGCTCGGCCATGGCGGCGGCGGTTGCCCTCAGGCGGTCCCAGTCCCCGAGCGGATCGACGACCGGGCGCCCGTCGGGTCCGGGAGTCCCCGAGATCAAGGCGACCAGGAACGGCACCCCCGAGAAGCTACTGTCGTTTCGGAACGCTGTGACGACCCGACCGAGCATCAGGTCGGCCGATCCCTTCCACGCCCCGAGATCGGCGATCAGCCCGACCGTCAGTCGCCTTGAATCGAGCTTGGTCCTGATCTCGTTGCGAAAGCCGATGCCGGGGAACGTGAAGCGGACCGCCTGCCGGAAAGGATTGTTGGGCGCATCCGCGCCTGTCGCGACCGTCGTCTGGAGATCGCCTTCGAAACGGCCGTCGTCGCGGAAATAAAGGAAATCGACAAAGCCCTGGAGCTTGCTGCTGAAACGATGCCGAGCGTTGAGGATGGCCGACGTCACGGTTGGATTGGTGAGAAGATAATTGTCCTCGCCCGCCGCGTCGGGAGGCGCGAAGACCAGGCGGCCGGCGTTCGCCGTCAGCACGGCCGTCCGGTCGGTTGAACTGCCCGCGAAGCCGAGCGGGAGGAAGGTGACCGGCGAGCCGAGGCTTCCGCCGCCATATTGCTGATCGAACGTCAAATTGCCGTTCTGGCTGAATACGCCGATGGCGTTCGAGAGCGTCGGGCGCGCGAGATAGCCTGAAGGATTGTTCTCGTAACGCCGCCGGGCCGCGCGCTGGCGGTAATCGCGCTGCTCCTGGAGCAGCGGCTGGACGGTCGTTCTTGAAGCGAAGATCATCACGTCGGTCCGGCCGCCGTCGGGAGTGAACCCGATCCGCCCCTCAGCTCCCAGACGCCTGGCATCGCCGCGGCTCGTGATCCCGGAGACGAGGTGGATGTCGGCCCCGCGATAGTCGCGCCGAAGGACGATGTTGACCACTCCGCCGATCGCGCCGGGACCGTGGATTCCGCCCGCCGCGCCCGTCAGCGTCTCGACCCGCTCGATGGCACTGATCGGGATGGCGTTGAGGTCGGCCTGGCCGAAATCGAACTCGTCCGTAGGAAGGCTCGGCATGCGTTGGCCGTCGACCAGCACCAGGGTCCTCACGGATCCGAGCCCGCGGAGGTTGATGACCGACCTTGCCGAGCCGGGCGCGGCGACGGTGTCCTGCGCCGTCGTGCTTGGGCTTCCGTCCACCGTCAGGCGGCTTCGGAAGAAGCTTCCGATATTGTCCGGATGGGCATTCCGGATGTCGGCTCCAGTTGAGACGACATAGGGCTGGATGTCGTTCTCGGTGCGCCGGATGTCGGCGTTCTGGGTGCGGCGCCCAATGACCAGTATCTCGGGGACCGCAGGCTCGGCGATCGGAACCGCCGCTTGCGGGTGCAGCACCCAAAGGATGAAGACTCCGTCGCTCGTCTTGCGGAAGCCGAGGCCCGTTCCGGAGAGGATTCGGGCAAGCGCCTGCTCGGCCGGCATCGTTCCGCGAGCGCCGGGGGATTGCGCTCCCTGGACGAGCCGCCGGTCGTAGAGAAGCTCGGCGCCCGTCTGGCGGCTGAGCTGGACAAGCGCGTCGCTGAGCGGGCCGGCGCGGATCTGGACCGTGCGCGGGGCGGCGGCCTCAGCGGGCCTTGCCTCGGCAAACGCCGCCGCGGCAGCCATGATCGTCAAGCAACCCGAGCGTGCCACAATCATGCCGGAGTCCCCCGGAGGTCGGTCGATTCGGATACAATCTTGGAGGTATTTCGACCACTGCGGAATCGCTGCCCTCGTCCGCCCGTGCGCTGCGCAATCCACGGCGCAGCTGATCGGCTGCAGCGGTTGCGATTGTCGCGCGCTCTTGCAAGTCGAGGACTTGCGGCGGGCCTAACTCTCCGGCGCCTGCACCGTCACAAGGGAATCTCGCGGCAACTAACTTGCACTCATAATGATCAACAAAGACTGATCTTACTTCTGTTGAAGGCTCTCCCTCCCACCGATAGTCGAGTGGCCGACACAGCCCAATGTCGGAGCTGTCGCTCCGGCCTGTCCGGCAGTGACCTAAGGTACGAGAATGACGGTGGCAGCCAAGCGGCAGCTCCAGGTGACGCTGACGGACGACGAGGTGGCGGCAGCGCGGAGGTTGCTCACGCAGCTGGTCGGCGAGAGCGTTCCGCTTCCCGCCCTCGCAAACCTGCCCCAGCTGGCGTGCGGAATCCATCATTCGCGCCGCGAACGGCGACGCTATTTCCCCGATGAACTGTTCGCCGATCCCGCCTGGGACATGATCCTTGCGCTGTACTGCGCCGATGGGCGGGGCGAGCGCCTCAGCATCACAAGCCTCGGCTACTCCGTCGGCCTCCCCCAGGCCACGGCCGCCCGCTGGATCGGATCGCTGCGGCGGGCGGGGCTCATCGAACAGCAGCAGGACGAGCGCGACGGCCGTCGCAAGTTCCTGCGGCTGTCTGCGCTCGCCCAGGAGAACGTCACGTCTTGGCTCGGGCGTGTCAAATCGCTGCTCGAGAGCGGCCTCGAAGCTTGAGACCCAATGGGCGCTGCTCACCGGTTCGAGCGGTCATTGGCGCGGATAGTGCGCACCACGAGTGCAATAATCGGATCAGTCCAAGCTTGCCCGGGCAGTCCAACTATGAGTTTCTCGGGCACAGGAGCTTCGCCGCCGCCAGGCGGCGCGATCACTGGAACCGTTGGATCTCGAGAGCGCAGGCTGAGCGTGATCCGGACCGGTCGACGAATGCTTGGCTGGCGTCATCACCCCCACCGCTCCGGCGGGATGGCGCCAGTCGGGCAGCCCCGCAACTGCCCGCAGCGGTCAGCACCCTTTAGGAAGCGTGATTGCGGGTCCTGACCCGCGCCACGACCGACATGCCCGGCCGCAAGCGCTCTGCCATCGCCTGGTCGGGGTCGATTCGGATGCGCACTGCAATGCGCTGCGCGACCTTGACGAAATTGCCCGTTGCATTGTCTGGCCGAAGCAAGGCGAATTCCGAGCTGGCGCCTGGCGCGAGGCTTTCCAGGCGCCCCGTGAACCTGCGTCCTCCAAGCGCATCGACGGTGAAGCTGGCCGGCTGACCGACCCGCATGTTGCGGGTCTGGGCTTCCCTGAAATTGGCGGTCACCCAGAATGCGCGCGGGACGAGGAACATGAGCTGGGTCCCGGCAGTCACGAACTGGCCGGGCCGGACGCTGACCTCGCTCAGCTGACCCGCCTGCGGGGCGCGGATGATGGTGTGCTCAAGGTCGACCTCGGCAAGGCGAACCTGCGCCTCGGCCGCCTTGACGTTGGCGATGAGGCCGTTGCGCCCGACGATGACCGTCCGGACGTCCTCGGTGCCGATCTGCCGTGCCGCACGCGCCTGCTTGAGCTGCGCCTCGGCCGCGCGAACCGCGGCGACCTGCTCGTCCCGGACGGCGGCGGTCGTCCAGCCGTCGGCGTAAAGCGCGGCAATGCGCTTCAGGTCTGCCCGCGTTCGGGCAAGCTGGGCGTCGGCATTGGCGATCGCTGCATCCTGCGCGAACGTGCTCACAACTTTCGATCGTTGCGCCTGCTGCGAATTGTCGAGATCGGCCTGCTGGGTGAGGACGTTGGCGCGTGCCTGCGCGACCCTCGCGCTATAGATGCTGTCCTCAATGCGAACGAGCACCTCACCTGTTTCGACTTGCTGGAAGTCGCTGACCGGCACGTCGGCCACATAGCCCGAAACCTGCGGGCTGATGTTGGTCGTCTGGCCGCGCACGAAGGCGTCGTCGGTCTGTTCGTAGGCCCCGGCAAATGGCGGCAATTGCCAGGCGAAGGCGATTGCGCCGATCGCCCCGATCATCAGCAGCACGACGAGGATCGAGACGAGGAGCGGGCGCGCCGGCGGACTCCAGTGGAGCGGGGCGAGCGCGTCCGGCGCCGGCGGCGTGGGCTCCTGGGGGGATCCGGATCCGCGGTGCCGCGCATTTCCTGGCGTCGACGCGTTCATGCGCGGGCCTGCGCTTGGCTGGCGCCGAGGCTTGCAACCATCTGGCCGAACCGCACGACCGGTGAAATCTCGCCGGCACGGCGCATGCGAAGCTCGATCGCAACCGACCACAGGAACAGAAGCGAGGCGCCGAAGCCGATCATCAGGAAGACGTCGTTGAAGGCGAGGATATTGGCCTCCCGCGCGACCTGCCGGCCAATCAACGCGGCGGCTTGCGCTGTGCGCAGCGTGGGATCGGAGATGGTGGCGCTGAGCTGCTGCGCGATTCCGGAAAGCCGGGCGGAATCGAGCGGGTTGGCGAGAGTGATCTGCTCGACGAGGACCTCGGAATGATATCGTTCGCGGAGGGTCTGCAGCGTTCCCCAAAAGGCTGTCCCGGCGAGCCCGCCCAGATTCTGGGTGGCAAGGAAGACGACGACCCAGCTGATGAAACTGCTCGGTCCGTTGAGAAGGGCCCGCGAGATGCCGATGATCATTGCGGGTCCGATGAACAGGATGGCGGCGAAGCCGACGAGGGCCTGGCTGAGATAGAGCTGAGCGGGCCCAACAAGGTTGGTTGCGCGCGAATCCATGAAGGCAGCGATGGCGGTCAGGAGGCAGGCCAGCTGGATGAGACGCGCCGGAGTTGCCGGACGGAAGGCCACAAGGGAGATGACAATGCCGCCGACGGAGGCGAGCGTTACGACGGCGTAGAGGGAGCGGACCTGCTCGGCGCCGAGGCCGAGCGAAGAGAGAAGCCCGACGTTGCCGAAAGTCTGTTCGGCAAGGACGATGCGGATGAGGAAGGCAAGCGCGCAGATCCTTAAGACCGCATGCTGGGTCAGAAAGTCGGTCCTCAGCAGCGGATTGGACCGGCGGTGCTCGAGGAGCACAGCGGCACCGATCAGGATCACGGCTCCGATTGCCGCCCATCCGAGCCAGGCCGCATCGGTCCACCAGACCGTCCGCCCGAGCGCCAGGACTCCGCACATCAGCCCGACGCCAGGAAAAAGGAGCGCCATCGTACGAAAGTCGGCTGGCTCGAAGGCTTTCGTGCGCTCGCTTGGCGGCAGCGGAAGGAGAAGCAAAGCGGCAAGCGTCAGTAGCGCAAGGCCGAGCTCGAAGTCATAGGTCATCCGCCAGTCGCCCCATTCGAGCAGCGAGGGCGCCATCACCCGGCTTAGGGGGATGGCGAGTTGCGGAACGCCGACGCCGAGGATGATCCCGAAGAGCCGTTTGGGCGCGGGCATCGCCTGAAACCAGGCGAGGAAGCCCAGGGTGGTGAGGCCCGCAGCGACGATCCCGCTCATCGCCCGGACCAGGAGGACGGACCAGAAGCTATGCATGAAGAGATGGGTGAGGGTGACCAGGATGTAGCCGACGAGCACGAGGCGCGCGAATAGCCTCAGGCCGAACTCCTGCCGGAATTTGACCAGAATGAGGTTGGCGCAGACGTTGGTTGCGACATAAACGCCAGGGATCCACGCGGCTTGCTCGGCGCTGAGGCCGAGCGTCCCCTGAACGTAGGCGAGGTTCGAGCTGACGAGCGCATTGCCAAGGCCGCCGGTAAGCCCGGCGACAATGCCGATGGCGCCATAGCCAATCATCCGTCCCAATGGATGATCGGGGTTGAACGGCGAGCCGGGAATGATCGGGCGTTCGTGCGGCTTGAACTGGTACGCCGCGCTCATTCCGGGAACCGCAGCCGCAAAGGCTCGCTTACAGCAGGCGGCAGCGCGACAGGGAGGGACTTGAGAGCTGCGATGGCCGGCCGAAGGGTGGAACGAAGCCAGTCGTCGAACCGCGTGGGTCCGATCCGTGCACCCGGATCCGGAAGCAGCGTCCGTTCCCCGAGTTCCACGCCGAAATAGCGCGCGCGGCGATCGGTGACGACGCTGCGCAGGTCCTCCCAAAGCGTTGCCATCTCCGCCGCGAGATCGTCCAAGCGGAACTGCTCGGGTCCTGCGATCTCCAGGGCAGTATTGATCGGCCAGTCGAGTGCTGCACCGGCAAGGAACTGAGCGACATCGTGGGCAGCGATCGGCCGTACGAGCGCGGGCGCAAGCGGAATTTGCGTCACGCCGCCGTCCTGGACGACACCGCTGATGAAGTCGAAGAACTGCGTCGAGCGCAGAATCGTAAACGGGATGCCGGACGCTTTGGCGAACTCTTCCTGGACCTTCTTCGCGCGGAAATAGACCCCGTCGAACAGCCGCTCGAGGCCCACGATCGACAGCAGGATGTGATGGCAGACGCCCGCGCGTTCTTCCGCGGCCAGGAGGTTGTGGGCTGCTCTTGCGAAGAAGTTGGGCGCGCCATCGATGGTCGGCGAATTCGAGCAGTCGACGACCACGTTGGCGTCGTTCAGTGCTCGCGACAGACCGGCTCCCGTGAACGCATCGACGCCGGACGAGGGAGACGCTGCAACGACATCGCACCCCCTGGCAGCGAGCGTCCGCGCCACTCTTCTTCCGATGCGGCCGCTGCCGCCGACGACGACGATTTTCATGGTGGGACCTCGAGGGGCGACCGAGCGGCTCGCGGCGGGTTGGCGAAGGTTACTTCACAATGATGCTTCCGTGCATGCCGAGCGCGTTGTGACCTGGCTTGTTGCACTGGAGATGGTATGTGCCGGCCTTGGCCACGAGCAGGATGTCGACCTGCTTCCCAGGCTCGACCTCGGCTTCGCCCTCCTTGTTGATGAACTTCCTGTCCGTTTCGCGCACCATGGCCGCGCGGAAGAACTCCGGCGCTGCGAACTCGTGCGGCTGCTCGGCGGTGTTGGCGAGCCTCAGGATGACGGCCTTGCCGGCGGGAAGCTGGATCGTCGGGGGCACGAACTTGTAGTCGGCAAGCGTGACCTTGACGATTTCGGCGCCGCGAACGTTCTGCGCCGGCGCAGCAACGCTCGCTGCGGCAAGCATGAGTGCGAAGAGTTTCAGCATAGGGGTCTCCATCTCGCCTGGCGGCAAATCCGCCGCACATGGAGGGTTTCGCTTAGGTGGCCCTGCGCGCCGCTGTCTTTCGGGACCGCCCGCGCTTTTTGAAATCCGCCGGTCTAGAAGCCGGCGGACAGCACCAATTCGAACCGGCGCCGGCGCGGATCGCCATAATAGCTGTAACCGGGAAGACCGGTCTGCGCGACGAGGGGCGGTCGCTTGTCGAACAGGTTGATGAGGCCGAAGCTCAGCTCAAAGGTCTTGAGCGGTGTCGCCGGCACGCGGAACCGGCGGCGCGCGGAGAGGTCGACATACGCCTGGGCGGGAATCCACCTCGATCCCTGGTTGGCAATGATCGTTGCGTTGTTGGCAAAGTTGGACGTATCGAAATAGGTCGGACGGTAGCGGTCGTAATATTGGACGTTGAGGCCAACCATCGTTGGACCCCTGGTC
>JBKPKE010000153.1:0-23335 GCA_046730955.1 Pseudomonadota bacterium | reverse complement strand
CGATTGCGTCGAACAGGCCTGGTGCGACGGCGCCGTACGTCATCGGCTTTACATAGCTGGAAGGCTTCGACAGCTCGGCAAAGCCGCGGCCGTCGAGCACCTGTCCCTGACCGCGCGCGCCCTGCGCCCAGGATGCGAATTGGTCGGGCGGGAGCGACTGGACTTGGAACTGCATGCCGGGGAACCCGTCGCCGCTGAAATGCCCTGAAAGGCCGTTGAACGAGCCAAGCCGGTCGGCCTGAAGGTTCAGGCGGGTCGTCATCCGCGGCATGGTGTAGATCATGGTGCCCATCTGCGGGACCCAGAAGACGTTCCACACGGTCGCCGAGGTCAGGCGGTAGCTGACGGGGGTGCCGGCCGGCACGACCAGCTGGTTGACGGTCGCAATCCCCTGGTCGGGGTAAATGAACAGCCATTTCCAGTCGAGCGAGACGACCTGAACGTTCAGCGGCGGCTTGTCGGACACGAGCGGTTTGCTCGGTTCCAGGTTGTGGCTTCCGATCCAGGCAATACCGCCGAGCAGCATGATCGTCAGTATGGGGATGCCCCACACGACCATCTCGATCGCGCCCGAATATTCCCAGTCGGGCAGGTAGGTCGCCTTCGTGTTTCCACGGCGGAACCAGAAAGCGAAAGCGACCGTGGCGATCATCGTCGGAATGATGATCGCAAGCATGATCGCGGTGGAATTGATGAGGAGCTGTTTTTCCTGTGCGGCGACAGGTCCGATCGGGTCGAGAACGCCGCGGTTGCAACAGGAAAGGAAGAGAGTCAGGGCTCCCAGAATGGCAAGGCGCGTCGCCAGCTTCAGCTGGTTGTGGTTAGTTTCGCCATGACGCGCGAATAGATCCACGAGCCCCCGCCGGCTGGAAAGGTCAAACTCCGGACGAACGCAAACAAGTCGGGTTCCAATAGGCCAGCGATTAAGCTGCTGCAACCAACCTATGGCGGTGAAAGTGGTGCCGCTTGCGTGACTCGAACACGCGACCCCATCATTACGAATGATGTGCTCTACCAGCTGAGCTAAAGCGGCTTGCGATCGAAGGGCCGCATGGCGGGCCTTGAAGCGGCGCAGTCCCTAACAGCGCCTCTTCCAAGCGGCAAGGCCAAACCTCTTCCATCGGCACTGAACATTTAGGGTTAACGGTTTCTTCAGGCTTCCCGACCATTTTCCTCCGCAAACAAGTGGGGGAGTGGGTCCGGCGTAATGGACAGCTATCGCGAGCATCCTAACGACTTCGATCCGGTCTCCGAGCCGGACGTCTCCGCGTCCGCCGGGATTGCCACGGACATCGGCACGGACGAGCGCCGCATGCATGTGCGCGCGTACAATTACTGGGTCTCCCTGCTGGACGGCCGCGACTATCCTTCGATCGAAGATCTGGAACCGGGCGAAGTCGAGGATTTCGCGGCGAACAGCGTCCTTCTCGATTTCACGTCCGGGCGCGACAACCCGGCGACGCCTTACATCGGTGCTGCGATCCGCGAGGAGTGCGGGCTCGACGAGGGAATCAAGCTGATCGACCAGGTACCTAGCCGGTCGCTGCTGTCGCGGCTGACCGATCATTACCTCCAGATCATCGCCAACCGCGCGCCGATCGGCTTCGAAGCGGAGTTCGACAACCAGCGCGGGGAGAATATTTGCTATCGCGGCATACTGATGCCCTTCTCCTCGGACGGAGACACGATCGACTTCATCTACGGCGTGATCAACTGGAAGCAGCAGGCGGGGCACGGCCTTCAAATGCCTGCGCCCGCCACTGATCAGACCACCGAGACCGCGTACGAGGACGGCTCCGAGGATGCTGATGAACTTGTGCTCGATGTCGAGCATGAAGGGCAGGAAGAGCTGGTCCTCGACGACGAGATGGTGCCTGCGGTGTTGGAGGCCGAGCCCGACGGTTTGCCACTTAAAGAAGAGCAGGCCGAGCAAGAGCCGGGCGTTCTGGAACTGGCGGAAGAGGAAGCTGCGGAAGAGCCCGCCGAAGATCCTTTCAAGGTCATCACACCGACCGTTCACTTCTCGTGGGAAGATGGCCCGCTCCACGTTCCCGATTCTGACGAGGCTCCGCCGGAAATCACCCTCGACGAGAATGCCGGCCTTGCGGACCGCCTTTGGGCAGCCCGCGAGACCGCCGACGCGGTCAAGAGCGCAGATACACGTACTCGCGCTGCGCTTTATCGCGCATTGTCGCAGGCCTACGACTTCGCGCTCGCGACCGAACGCGAGCCGGAAGATTATGCCGAGCTTCTGCAGGAATCAGGGGTGAAGGCGCAGGCGCGCGCACCCATGACGCCGATCGTGAAGCTGGTTTTCGGTATCGATTACGACAAGTCGCGCCTCACCGAATTTGCCGCAGCCTTGTCCTTCGGACGCAGGCAGGAAGTCGAGCAAGGCGGCTTTTTCAAGTTCATCGAGGGCCAGGCCGGCGGTCTCAAAGCCCTGGTTGCAGCGGAACGCCAGGCTAAGCGGCCTGAGCCGAGGGCCGACACTCGCGGAGAGGCAGCCAAGGAAAAGCTTCGAGCTGCGGCGCCTCTGGCCCTCGAAACCATCTCGGCCGATTCAGAATTCGCGCTTGTCCTCGCGCGGCGCCGTGCCGACGGCGGCGTGGAGCCCATCGCAGTCGTCGACGACGAAGCGATGATCGAGCGGGCGATCAAGCGGGCGGGAATCTAAGCCCGCCACGGGGTTGTCCGGCTGATGAGCGCGGGTCTATAGGCCCGCCCGACACGCCACCGGTCCCCGGAGCTCATCGTTTCATGACTGCCCACACGCGCCTCGCGAGGCCTCTCGTATCGTCCATTCGCAAGGCGCTCACCCAAAACGCGCTTCCCGGTGAGAAGGAGGGTCTCGGTCCGCACGCGGAGCAGGAAGCGGCAGAGTTTCTCGCCGGCGTGGGCGCGCATCGGAAGCACGGCCACGTGGCGATCGCCATCGAATCGACGGGCGGCGAAGCGGGGCACCGGCGGATGCGGATCGCGATCGTCAATGATGATATGCCGTTCCTCGTCGACTCAGTCGCCAATGCCATCGCTCGTCATCAGTTGACGATCCATCGCCTGCTTCACCCGGTCGTCTGTGTGGACCGGGACAAGAACGGCAAGCTGCTCGCGGTCGAGCCTCTCTGCGGTGACAAGGATCGCCAGGAATCGATGATGTTCATCGAGCTGGACCGCGCGCATGCCCGCGGCCGCAAGGAACTCGTCGACGATATCAAGTCCGTCCTGACCGACGTCCGCGCGGCTGTGCGCGACTGGCCAAAGCTGCAGGCGAAAATGCGCGAGGACGCAGCAGCCATCGAGCAGCCCGAAGGACGCGCGCTTCTCGAATGGTTCGCCGACGGAGCAATGACTCTGCTCGGCTACGAGGTCGAGCGCGCGACTGGCCAGCCCACCGACACGCTCGGCATCTTCAGCATCCCGGGCCAGCCGACCGACGAGGGCGGCGCGCTGGGTGCGATGCGCTATTTCGAGGAAGGCGGCCAGGTTCCCTTGATGGCCAAGGCCGAGCGCAAGTCGAGCGTTCACCGAAGAGTGCCGCTGGACCTTGTCGTCGTTCCGATCCGCGAAAAGGGCAAGGTCACCGGCATCGGCGTTCACGCCGGGCTCTGGACAAGCCAGGCCCTGACGTGGCCGGCCGAGGACGTTCCGCTCGTGCGCCACCGGCTGGAGCAGCTCGACAAGGATTTCGGCTTCGATCCGAAGGGGCATAGCGGCAAGGCTTTGCGCCACGCCGTTTCGTCGCTTCCCCGCGATCTTCTCGTCAGCGTTGGCTGGGATTCCGTTCGGGATCTCGTGATGATGGCTATGTCGCTCGCCGACCGGCCGAGGCCAGCGCTGCTCCTCGTCCGGAGCATCCTCAAGGGGCAATTATTCACCTTCGTCTGGCTGCCGAAGGATGACCTCAATACCCAGCGCCGCGAAGCGATCGGCGCAATGATGGAATCGGTTGTTGGACGGAAGATCACGAGCTGGTCGTCCGAGACCGGCGAAGGCGATCTCGCGCTGATCCGTTACACGCAATATATCGACAATGACGCGCCGACGCCGGATTCAAACGCGCTCGACGATCGCCTCAATCAGATGGTCCGCGGATGGCCGCCGGCAGTCGAAGAAGCATTGATCGAGCGCGTCGGAGCTCCGCGCGCGACGAGGCTGACGCTCGGCTACGCGGGCGAATTCTCGGACAGCTATCGGACACGCACCCGGCCCGAAGAAGGCGCCGAAGACATTCTTCGATTGGCGGCTCTCGAAGGAACCGACGACCGCGGCGTTCGCCTGTTTCGTCGTCCGACCGACGAGCCGGGGCAGCTGCGCATCAAGACTTACCGTCGGGGCGGCCTGATCCCGCTCTCCGACGCGGTGCCCGTGCTTGAGAATTTCGGCTTCCGCGTGCTCGAGGAAATGCCCTCGCAGGTCGGACCGGGCGGAACGATCGGCTACATCCACGACTTCCGGCTCGAGCTTCCCGATGCGGATATCGACGCAATCCTGGCGCGCGCTCCGCAGATCGAATCTGCCATCTCAAGCGTTTTCGACCGCGAGGCCGAGAACGACGAATTCAATCAGCTTGTCCTGTTTGCCGGGCTCGATACGCAGCCGGTGGTCTGGCTTCGCGCATGGTTCCGCTACCTGCGCCAAACGGGTAGCTCATTTGGCCTCGTCACCGTTGTGGATGCCCTTCGCCGCGCACCGCGCGCGACGGCCGCACTCGTAGGACTTTTCACCGCGCTCCACGATCCCAACGGGAAAAGGTCGCGCATGGTGAAGGCGGACAATCTCCGGGCGCAATTCGACAATGCGTTGACCGCGGTCCGGTCGATCGACGACGACCGGATCCTGAGGCGGTTGCGTGCACTGGTCGAAGCGATGCTCCGAACGAACGCTTTCTCGCAGAAGTCGGACGAGGCGCTCGCCTTCAAAATCAACAGTTCGCTCGTCCCGGGACTTCCGCGGCCGGTGCCGTGGCGCGAGATCTGGGTGTACAGCCCGCGCGTCGAAGGCATCCATCTGCGCGGCGGTCCGATCGCTCGCGGCGGCCTCCGCTGGTCCGACCGGCGCGACGACTTCCGCACCGAGATCCTCGGCCTGATGAAGGCGCAGCTCGTGAAGAATGCCGTTATCGTCCCGACGGGCGCGAAAGGGGGCTTCTATCCGAAGCAGCTTCCTCCGCCGACGAATCGCGACGCGTGGCTGGCCGAGGGCACGGAAAGCTACCGGATCTTCATCCGATCGTTGCTGTCGGTCACCGACAACATCGTCGAGGACAAGGTCGTTCACCCTCAGGGCGTCGTCGTTCACGACGGCGAGGATCCTTATTTCGTCGTCGCTGCGGACAAGGGAACGGCCACATTCTCGGACGTGGCAAATGCGCTCGCCCTCGATCGCGGTTTCTGGCTGGGCGACGCTTTCGCAAGCGGCGGTTCGCACGGATACGATCACAAGGCGATGGGCATCACCGCCCGCGGTGCCTGGATCTCCGTCCAGAGGCACTTCCTGGAAATGGGCATCGACGTCCAATCCGACACGATCACCGTCGCCGGCGTCGGCGACATGTCGGGCGACGTGTTCGGCAACGGCATGCTGCTGTCCCAGGCGATCAAGCTGGTGGCAGCATTCGATCACCGCCACATCTTCATTGATCCCGACCCCGATCCCGCTTCGACGTGGAAAGAACGCAAGCGCATGTTCGACCTGCCCCGGTCGAGTTGGGACGATTACGACCGTAAGCTTCTGTCGAAGGGTGGCGGAATCTACCCACGCAGCCAGAAGTCGATCGAACTGAGCGCGGAAGCGCGCAAGCTGCTGGGCATCGAGACGGCGTCCATAGATCCGACGACGCTGATGAATGTCATCTTGAAGAGCCAGGTCGACCTGCTCTGGTTCGGCGGCATCGGCACCTATGTGAAGGCGTCGACACAATCTAATGCGGACGTCGGCGACCCTGCGAACGACGCCATTCGTGTCGACGGGATCGAAGTTCGCGCACGCGCAATCGGGGAGGGCGCGAACCTCGGCATCACGCAAGCGGGCAGGATCGAATTTTCGGAGCATGGCGGCCGGATCAACACCGACTTCATCGACAATAGCGCGGGCGTCGACTGCTCCGACAAGGAAGTGAACATCAAGATCCCGCTCAATCGCGAGATGATCGAGGGACGCCTCGCGTTCGACAAGCGCAATGCGCTGCTCGCCAAGATGACGGACGAGGTCGCCGAGATCGTTCTCGAGGACAACCGGCTGCAGACTTTAGCCCTGTCGATCGCGGAAAGCGCGGGCGCTCGGGGACTTCCCGCTTTCGTTCGAACCATCGAGCTTCTTGAAGCGGCCGGCCGGCTCGACCGTAAGGTCGAAGGCCTTTTGAGCAGCGAGGAACTGCTTCGTCGCGGCCAGGAAAATCGCGGCCTGACCCGGCCTGAGCTCGCCGTCGTTTTGTCAATGTCCAAGCTTGCATTGCAGGATGCCGCCGAGGGCCTGAAGCTCGCGGAAGACGAGATCGTCGGTCCGGAGCTCCTCGAGGCGTTCCCCAAGCCCATGCGCAAGCCGCATGCCGAAGCGATCCGCGCACATCGCCTGGCCAATGAAATCCTCGCGACCCGCGTCGCGAACCGCGTCGTGAACCGGCTGGGTCCGAGTGCCGCACTCGACCTCACCGAGGAAGAAGGCGCATCGCTCGCCCAGGTCATTGCGGCCTTCCTAGTCGCCGAACATCTGCTCGATCTTCCGAAACTGTGGAAGGAAATCGAGGAAACGCCTCTGCCGGAGATGGTTCGTATCGAGCTTTTCTCGATCGCCGCGCACAGTGTGCGCAATCACCTCTCTGACATCCTTCGCGCGGTGGGCGCCGAAACGAGCGTCAGCACGATGTGCAAGTTGCTTCAGCCAGGCGTGCGAAAGGTCGCTCTGGCGGCCGGTAAGCTCATTCGTTCGGAGGTTCGCAACGAAGCGGCAGCTCGGCGTGAGCGGCTTATTTCGCTCGGCGCGACCGACGACATCGTCAAAGGTCTGGTGCGCCTGTTCGAGCTTGACGGCATCTTCGGTATTGCTGCGCTTGCCGCTCGGAAGGGTCTGGATGAGCTTGCTTTGACGCGCGCCTATACCAAGCTTGGCGAAGCGCTCGGGATCGACTGGGCGCAGCAGCAACTCGCCAGGTTCATGCCGTCCGATCAGTGGGAACGCCTGCTGACCGCAGGCCTCGCACGGGACTTCGAACAGCTCCGCATCGACTTCCTCTCGCGCGTCCGCGGCAAAGTTCCCGACACTGCGGTGGAGGATTGGATCCTGGCTCAGGGCCCGAGGCTTGAGCAGTTCCGCAACCTCATCGCACGTGCCCGCACCGAAGGTTCGGTGAGCGCTTCGATGCTTGCACAGATCGCGGCGCAGGCACGCATTCTTCTCGCGCGCTAGGTGCAACTCGCGTTCCTGGCCCCCGCTCCGGATTATCCGGAGCCCTGGCGGTGGGCGTTCGACCCGCAAGCGGCGGCGCTCGAAGATCGAGGCGCGACGGTCGATTCAATCGTGTGGACGGACCCGGGCGATCTTGGCCGCTACGACCTGGTCCTGCCGCTCGTCGCCTGGGGTTACCATCTGCGATACGCGGAGTGGCTAAGGTTCCTCGACCGGATCGAGCATCAGGGCGTGCCTTTTGCGAATCCGGTGAGTCTTCTCCGCTGGAACAGCGACAAGGCTTATCTGGCCGAGCTTTGCGACAAAAGCGTTCCGAGCGTTCCGACGATCGAAGTCGCCGGCCTGCGCGAGGAAGATCTGGTCATTGCGGCGGAGCGGTTCGGTACGCGCGAACTGGTCGTGAAGCCGCCTGTGTCCGCATCCGCTACCGGCACGCACCGGATCCGCGTCGGGGATGAAATTCCGGCGTCCGAGCGCGGTCAGCGGATGATGATCCAGCCGTTCCTCGAGACGATCGCGGATGGCGAATATTCGCTTATCCTGTTCGACGGCGAGCCAAGCCATGCGCTCATCAAGCGGCCGAAGCCGGGCGACTTTCGTACGCAGGAGCATCTCGGCGGCACGGTCGAAGCTTGCGAGACGCCTTCGGGCGCCGTCGAGCTCGCTTTGGCTGCCTTGGCCGCGGCACCTGCGCCGGCGACTTATGCCCGCGTCGACATGATCCGGAATCCGGCCGGCGAGCTGCAGATCATGGAGCTGGAGCTGATCGAGCCGTCGCTCTGGCTCAATGTCGCGCCCCACGGTGAAGAATCATTTGCCCGAGCCGTCTTCACCGCCGCCGAGGGACTCTCGAAACAGCCATTGCCGTAAGGCCGAAGCGAGGTTCGGCGGCCTGGCCGCTTCAAGCCTTTCCGCGTCGATACGAGCAATCAGCGCATTCAGCGGCTGGTCTGAAGTATCGGCAGCCTGCTCCAGGGCCGACCAGAACATCGGCTCCAGCGCGACCGAAGTCTCATGTCCCGCGATGGTGACTGACCGCTTCACCGGCGGCGCGAAATCGGCACCGCCGCTCATCAATACATGTGCTGGCCGCCGTTGATCGAGAGCGTCGAGCCGGTAACGAAACCGGCATTCTCGTCGACCAGGAAAGCTACTCCGCGCGCAATTTCATCCGCGCGGCCGAGCCGGTTCACCGGGATCTTCGCGATGATCTTTCCAAGCACTTCTTCGGGAACTGCAGCGACCATGTCGGTGTCGATATAGCCTGGAGCGATGGCGTTGACGGTCACGCCAACACGCGCACCTTCCTGCGCAAGTGCCTTGGTGAAGCCGTGAATGCCGGACTTGGCGGCCGCATAATTGACCTGGCCGTACTGGCCTGCCTGGCCGTTGATCGAGCCGATGTTGACGATGCGCCCATAGCCGCGGCCGGTCATGCCCTCCCACACGGCTTTGGCCATGTTAAAGCAGCCGCCGAGGTTCGTATCCATGACCTCCTGCCACTTCTGATGGTCCATGCGCTTCATCGTCGTGTCGCGCGTGATGCCGGCATTGTTGACCAGCACGTCGACCGGCCCGACTTCGGCCTCGACCTGCGCAATGCCTTTCTGGCAAGCCTCGTAATCCGATACGTCCCATTTGAATGCCGGGATGCCGGTCCGTTCGGTGAACTCGCGAGCGCGCTGTTCATTGCCCGCATAATTTGCTGCGACCTTCATTCCCTGGTCGCGAAGGGCGATGCTGATTGCTTCGCCGATTCCACGGGTACCGCCGGTCACGATTGCAACGCGCGCCATGAGTCTCTCCCTGTTCCTGGAACGCAGGCACTTATGGCTGTGGCAGCCAGCCTGCAAGTTCGCGCCTGATCAGCGCCTCGAGCATGGTCATTCCCTCACGCGAATCGTTGAGGCAATCCAGCCGGGCGAACTGCTCGCCTCCTGCGCTCAGGAAAGTGTCGCGGCCGCGGATTCCGAGTTCTTCGACGGTCTCAACGCAATCGGCCGAAAAGCCGGGCGCCGCGATGGCGATGCGGGTCACGCCATTCGATGGATAAGCGCCAAGAACCTTGTCCGTCGCCGGCTCGAGCCACTTCGCGCGGCCGAAGCGCGACTGGAAGGCGATGTCGGTCGGGATGCTCAGCTGTTCCAAAAGCAGCCGCGCCGTCTTCTGACATTGGCAGTGATAGGGGTCGCCAAGCTCAAGCGTACGCTGCGGCATTCCGTGGAAGCTGAGTAGCAATCGCTGCGGCTGGAAATCGAGTGCTCCAAGTTGCCGTTCGATGCTGGCTTTCAGAGAGTCGATGTGCAGCGGATCGTCGTAGTAGGAGGGCAGCGTTCGAAGCGCCGGCTGGTGGCGCATGGCAGCGAGCGCGCCAAATGTTGCATCGACGGCACTCGCCGTCGTCGCCGCGCAATATTGCGGATAAAGGGGCGCCGCGAGCACGCGATCACACCCAAGCGCAGCAAGGTTTTGGAGCGATTTTCCGATGCCTGGATTGCCGTAGCGCATGGCGAAGTCGACGATCATCTTCTCGCCAAACTGCTGTTGCAGGGCCTCCGCCTGACGGCGCGTGATTGCAGCGAGCGGCGAACCCTCTTCGGTCCAGACCTGCTTATAGGCATGCGCCGATTTTGTCGGCCGCGTGCGCAGGATGATCCCGTGCAGGATCGGCAGCCAGGCGATGCGCGGGATTTCGATCACTCGCGGGTCGCTGAGGAACTCCGCGAGATAACGCCGAACCGCCGCCGTCTCCGGCGCGTCCGGCGTTCCAAGGTTGATCAGCAGGACGCCGATGCGCCCGGTCGCTAATGGAGGATGATCGTCGGGCTTCAACGGCAGTACTGAGCCTTGATCACGAGCCGATCGATCTTGCCCGTGCCCAGTTTCGGCAAAGGGTCGTTCGAGAAGATGAAGCGCTCGGGAATCTTGAACGCTGCGATCCTGGGTTCGAGATAAGCCCGGAGATCCTCTTCCGCGAGGGTCATGCCGGGATGAAGGTAAAGCACCGCGCGCGGGACCTCCCCAAGTCGCTCGTCGGCTACGCCGATCACCGCAACCTCCGCGACCGCTTCATGGCTGTAGATCTCCGCCTCGACCTCGGCGCAGGCGATGTTTTCGCCGCCCCGGATGATGATGTCCTTCTTGCGGTCGACGATGAACAGATATCCGTCTTCGTCGAGATAGCCGACATCTCCCGTGCGCACGAACCCGTCCCTGGTGAACAGAGCCGCGGTCGCTTCGGGATTGCGCCAGTAGCATTTGATGTTCGCGGCCGAGCGTATTCCGATCTCGCCCCGCTCGAACGGGGGCAGGTGCGCGTCGCCTTCCCCTAGAATCGCCAGGTCCACAAAGGGCTTGTGCGCCCGCCCCGTGGAATCGGGCCTGGCGGCATAGCTGCTCCAGAAATTGCTGCAGCCGACCGCATTCGTCTCCGTCAGTCCGTAGCCTAGGGCCGGCTGCGCCTTTGGGAACTCGGCCCGCAGGCGTTCTACGTGGCTGACGGGCCGCGGTGCACCGCCCGCCGCGATATCGGTCAAGGAAGACAGATCGTACTCATGGCGATCCGGATGGTTGAGGAGCTCGAGGCTCATCGTCGGGACGCCGACGAAATAAGTGATGCCCTCCTTTTCGATGAGACGCAGGGCTTCGCCGGGGTCCCATTTCGCCATCATCACCATGCACCGGTTGATGACGAAGCTGTTGAGCATCACCGGGACTTCCCCGGTCACATGGAAGAGGGGAACGTTGATGAGCGTCCGCTTGGTGCTCGGCGCGCGATTCTCCTCGGTCAGCAGCCCGAGCAATACGATGAGGCCGGTCGCATAGGCGTAGACGCCCGTGGTCACGGCGCGGTGCGTCGACAAAGCACCTTTCGAATCGCCGGTCGATCCGGACGTGAACAGGATCGTTGCGTCATCTTCAGGAGTCACGTCGGGCAAGTCGGCGTCGGCGGCACCATCGAGCAAAGGCGCTAGTGCCGTCCCGAGGTGCTGCTCGATAGGCAGAGTGACGAGCTCGCAATTGCCGCAAACCCCCTGGATCCGCTGCGCTCGCGCACTATCCGCCAGGACCAGCTTCGGTTCCACGAGCTCCAGAGCGTGGCTCATCTCATGCGGCTGCCACCAGCCGTTTAGAAGGGTCGCCACTGCGCCGGCCTTCACGATCGCCATGTAGGCGACGACCCAGGCCGGACAGTTGCGCATTGCTATTCCGACACGGTCGCCCTTCGCGATTCCGCGCGAGACCAAAGCTTTCGCGAGCTCTTCGGACCAGCGGTCGAGGGCGGAGAAGGTCAACCTTTCGTCCGCTGCGACAATGGCCTCCGACTCTCCATTGAGCGCGCAGAAGGTCCGGAACATCGAAGGCAGAGTGGCCGGAAAGTTGGCAACGATCGAGCGGCCCTGCTCATCTTCCTCGATGATCAGCCGCCCGCCGGGTCCGATGACCGTCGCAAGCATGGCGTCGAAGCGGCGATCGAGTTCACTCGGCATTCGGCACTACACTCCTTTGCCTTCCGCGTTAGCGACCTTATGAGGCGCTGTCCGCAAACGGGGAAGTGCATTGGCGACTGGTGGATCAAACGCAATTGTCTGGAGTGACTTAGGGCTCGATCCCGTGGCGCTCGATCTCGGCTTTTTCGAGCTGCGCTGGTACAGCCTGGCCTACCTTGCCGGCATCTTCATTGGATACTGGTACTTGCTGAGGCTGATCCGCGAGCCCGGCGCTCCGATGGCGCGTCGACATGCCGATGACCTCGTCTTCTATTCCGCGCTCGGCATCATTCTCGGCGGTCGCGTCGGCTACGTCGTCTTCTACAACCTCAGTTACTATCTCGCGCATCCGCTCGACATATTGAAGCTGTGGGATGGGGGCATGTCCTTTCACGGCGGCATGATCGGCACGGTGCTCGGCATCGTCTATCTTGCACGTAAGGAGAAGCTGAACTGGCTTCGCATCCACGACTATGTGGCCTGCTGCGTTCCGTTCGGCCTCTTCTTCGGCCGCCTCGCCAATTTCGTGAACCACGAGCTTTGGGGCGCGCCGACGAATATGCCCTGGGCGGTCCGCTTTCCGGAAGTCGTGCAGGGCATCATGGTAACCGGCCCGCCGCGGCATCCGAGCCAGCTGTACGAAGCGATCCTGGAGGGCGTTATACTCTTCGCCATCCTCTGGTGGATGTTCTGGAAGACGCAGGCCCGCTACGAGCCGGGCAAGCTCGTCGGCACGTTCGTCTTCTTCTACGGAATATTCCGATTCCTGGTTGAATTCGTGCGCGAGCCCGATGCCCAGCTTGTCGGCTTCGCCCAGGCGACCGGCTTGCACATGGGACAATGGCTGTCGTTGCCGATGATCATTCTGGGTGCCTGGCTGATGTGGACGGCGAAGGGTCGCCGGCAGCGGGTCGAGCCGATCGCCGGGACGGAGAGTGTTGCTTGAGTTTTCCCCTCCCATGAAGGGAGGGTTGGCATGACGCCGCTCGAGCGGGCCATCCGGGACAGGATCCAGGCGGAAGGCGCGATCAGCGTCGAAGCCTATATGGAAGCCTGCAACACCTATTATTACGCGACGCGCGACCCTCTCGGACGCGACGGCGATTTCACGACCGCCCCCGAAATATCGCAGATGTTCGGGGAACTGCTCGGCGCCGCAATCGCGGATTGCTGGAAGCGGGCTGGGGCTCCGGCGGACGCGATCTATGCCGAACTTGGGCCCGGCCGCGGCACCCTGGCTTCGGACGCGTTGCGTGTTCTGCGAGCGGCGGGCTTCGCAGGCGAAATTCATCTGGTCGAAACAAGCCCTGTTCTGCGCGAAGCGCAGGCGAAGGCCGTTCCCAAGGCCATCTGGCACCACAAGGTGGAAGACCTGCCTGCAAAGCCGCTACTCCTCGTTGCGAATGAATTCTTCGATGCACTCCCCATCCGTCAAATCGCCAGCGGCATCGAGCGGCGCGTCGAGGTGATCGGCGGAGGCCTTGCCTTTGATCGAGACGGCGAGATTGTGGAGACATCACCGGCGCGAGAGGAGGCGATGCGGGCGATCGCGACCTGCGTTTCCAGTTGCGGCGGCGTCGCACTCATCATCGACTACGGCCATGAGAAGAGTGCTCCGGGCGACACGCTCCAGGCCGTGAAAGGGCATCGCTACGTGCCCGTTCTCGTTGATGTCGGAGAGCAGGACCTGACGGCCCATGTCGATTTCGAGGCGCTCGGCCGCGCGGCCGGCGAAGCCGGAGCCGTGGTGACTTCAGTCGTCCCGCAGGGCGATTGGCTGAACAGTCTCGGTATCGGCGCCAGGGCGGCGAGCCTTGCCACGGGGAACCCGGAGCGAGTCCCGGAACTTGAAAAAGCGGTCGACCGATTGTGCCATGAGGAGCAAATGGGACAGCTGTTCAAGGTCATGGCCATTCACTCGCCCGATTGGCCCGCTCCGGCGGGGTTCGCGTCGTGACGATCAGCTACCGTTCCTGCAGCCGCGACGATGCGGAAGTGGTCGACGGGCTCTTCCGCAAGAGCTTCTGCGACACCTTCGCTCACCTCTACCGTCCCGAGGACCTCGAGGCGTTCCTCTGCAAGTTCACCGTTGAGGCATGGGAAAAGGAGTTGGCCGACGAGCGCTTCGCATTTCAGATAGCGGAAGTGGACGGAGTGCCCGTCGGCTATGTGAAGCTCGGGCCGCCGGAGCTGCCCGTCGAAAGATGCGGCCCGGCCATCGAGCTCAGGCAATTCTATCTGCTCCACGAATGGCGCGGCGCGGGTGTCGCCCACGCATTGATGGACTGGGCAATGGAGGAGGCGCGCGTCCGCGGGGCACGCGAGATGTACCTGACCGTCTTCATCGAGAACCACCGCGCCAGGCGGTTCTACGAACGCTACGGATTCCAGCACGTCGGCTCGTACAAGTTCATGGTCGGTGAGCAGGCCGACGAAGACATCATCATGCGCGCCTGCGTATGAATGACGTCGATGTCTTCCGTTCCGGAAGTCTTGGCGTGCCCCACGGCTTCCTCGGGCGCGGAGGCGGCGTTTCCGAGGGCGAGATGTGGGGCCTCAACACCGGCTACGGCAGCGGCGATGAGACAGCTCTGATCGAGGAGAACCGGAGGAGGGCAATTGCTTCGGTCCTGCCGGATGCAAGCCTCGCCACGGTGCACCAGGTTCATTCGCCGACGGTCGTCCACGCGGAGCAGCCTTGGCCGCAGTACGACCGTCCGCATGCCGACGCAATGGTGACCCATCGGCCGGGGCTTCTGCTCGGTGTGCTGACTGCCGACTGCGCGCCGGTACTCTTCGCCGATGAAGTAGCTGGTGTCATCGGTGCTGCCCACGCCGGCTGGCGCGGAGCGATTGCCGGAGTGACGGACGCTACGATCGAGGCGATGGAAGCGATAGGCGCAAGACGCGATCGTATCAATGCGGCGGTCGGCCCTTGCATTGCTCTGCCGTCCTATGAGGTCGACGACGAGTTTCGGGCGCGGTTCGAAGATGCCGACGGTGACAACATTCGCTTTTTCGTCACCGGACCTGCCGGCAAGCCGCACTTCGACCTATCGGGCTACGTCCTCCATCGATTGAAGAGCGCGGGAACGGCTAAGGCGGAGGCACTTGCGCTCGATACATACACCGACACGGACCGCTTCTTCAGCTACCGCCGATCAACACATCTCGGCGAGGCATCCTACGGCCGTCAGATCAGTATGATCGGACTCCGCCAGGTTCCTCGGCCCAAAAGCTGAGCTTATCGGCTGTTGCGGCGGACTTGATTGGCCTCTGCCGCCGTCCCGCGCTAGAGCGCCGCCGTACAGGAGACGAATTTGCCGACCGAAGACGAAATCACCGGCTCGCCCCAGCGCCGTCCGAAGCAATCCCCGACGAGCATCGGAAACCACAAGCTGAAGCCCTCGACCCTGATGCTGGGCTATGGGTTCGACCCGGCCTTGAGCGAAGGCTCGCTGAAACCGCCGGTTTTCCTCACCTCGACCTTCGTTTTCGACAAGGCGGCGGACGGCAAGCGCTTCTTCGAAGGGGTGACCGGCAAGCGCCCCGGCGGCCCGGAAGGGCTCATCTATTCGCGCTTCAACAACCCGAACCAGGAGATCCTCGAGGATCGCCTGGCCATCTGGGAGGGCGCGGACGACGCGCTCGCTTTCTCGAGCGGCATGTCGGCCATCGCGACCCTGCTGCTGACCTTCGTCCAGCCCGGCGACGTCGTGGTGCACTCAGGCCCGCTTTATGCCGCCACGGAAACTCTGATTGCCAAGATCCTCGGCCGCTTCGGCGTATCCTATCTCGACTTCACGTCGGGCGCGTCGCGCGAGGAAATCGATGCCGTGATCGCAAAAGCGAAAGAGAAAGGGCGCGTCGCGCTCATCTATCTCGAAAGCCCGGCGAACCCGACCAACCAGCTTGTCGATGTCCAGGCCGTGGCCGCCGCTCGCAACGCCGCCTTCCCGGCAGCCGAGCGCCCGCCGATCGCCATCGACAACACCTTCCTCGGGCCGCTTTGGGCGCATCCGATCAAGCAGGGCGCCGACATCAGCGTCTACAGCCTGACCAAATATGCGGGCGGGCACAGCGACCTCGTCGCGGGCGGCCTCGTCGGTCGGCAGGCCCTGATCGACCAGGTGCGCATGATGCGCAACACGATCGGCACGATCTGCGACCCGAACACGGCGTGGATGCTCCTGCGCAGCCTGGAGACTCTGGAGCTTCGCATGGAGCGTGCGGGCCTGAACGCGGAGAAGGTCTGCGCCTTCCTGCGCGATCATCCCAAGGTCGAAAGCGTCGGTTATCTCGGCTTCCTTGAGGAAGGCTCGCGCCAGGCCGACATCTACAAGCGCCATTGCACGGGCGCGGGCTCGACCTTTTCGCTCTACTTGAAGGGCGGAGAGAAGGAATCCTTCGCCTTCCTCGACGCGCTGAAGATCGCGCATCTCGCGGTCAGCCTCGGCGGCACGGAAACGCTGGCGAGCGCTCCTGCGGCGATGACGCATCTGTCCGTGCCCGACGAGCGGAAGCAGGCGCTAGGCATCACGGACAATCTCGTGCGAATCTCGATCGGAGTCGAAGACCCGGACGATCTCGTCGCCGATTTCGAGAATGCGCTGAGGAGCGTCTAACTCCAGTCTTCCACCGACCAGCCGCGCTCGCCGGCAAGCTTTCTCAGCCGGTCGTGCGGGTTCACGGCGACGGGCTCGTCCGACCATTCGAACACGGGCGCGTCGCTGGCGTGGTCGGAGTAGAAGCGGACGTGGCCTCGCTCGAAGCCGCTCTTCGCCAGCCAGTCCTCGATCATCCGCAGCTTGGCGGGGCCGTAGCAATTCTCGCCGTCGATCCTCGCGTGCACGCGCTCGTCGAGCCCTATGATCGAGCTCGTGCCGATCACGTCATCGAAGCCTAGCCGATCCGCTATGGCCTCCGCATAGAGACGGTAGCTGGCCGTCGCCATGACGATGCGTCGTCCTTCCGCCTTGTCGCGGGCGATTGCGGCGCGCGCGCCGAGACGGACGTTCGACGCAACCGTTCGTTCGGCAAAGCTGTCGACCAGCGGCTTCAACTCCTTCGGATGGCGGCGGTGGCCGAGCAGCAGGCGGTGGTTGATCTCCTTCAGCCGCGCGCGATCGATCAGCTTCGCAAGGTAAGCGAGCATCGACGCAACCACGAAGGGCAGGAGCAGCAGCCGCCACGGCGCACGACGGAGCGCGCAATGCAGAAGGAACGGCGTGTAGGTCGCATGCCGTGTCACCGTCCGGTCCATGTCGTATATGGCGAAGTCGGTCTTCACGCGCGGCCCTCGATGATGGCGGTGACCAATTCATGGTCAGCCGGCTTGTCCACGTCGACTGCCGCGAGCGGGTCGGAAAGTTCGACGGCGCGGATGCTGAGGTTGAGCTTGCGCCCGACACTGTCGAGCGTCTGCTGAAGCGTCCGCAGCCGGAGCAGCGCGCCCAGGCCCGCGAACAGCCCGACCGTGAGCAGCATCCGCCACGCCTTCTTGCGGTTTTGCTCGTTCGACCGCCACAGCTCGAGGGTCGATCGGACGTGCTCACCGCCGAGCAGGAACAGGTTCGCGCCGCTGTATGCGCCGCCGCGGAATTTCAGCCAGGTGCGCTTGGTCTGCGGAAGGCGCTTCATCAATGCCTCGCGGCCGACGACACCGATCGCGATGTCGGCTCCCTTCGTCTTGCCGAGGAAGTCGGCGACCATTTCCGCTGTCAGCAGAGCATGATCGGCCGTGGTCACGAGGATCGGCCAGCGGACGTTCGGATCGACGCACATCCTTTCGAGCGTCGCTGCGATCGTGTCGCCCGATGCTTCGACCGAGATGCGCGGATCGTCGGGCAGGACCTCGCGAATCCGGTCCGGCTGCTGCGCGAGAACGCGGATCACCCCGAAATTCGCGCTCGCGAGCAAGGCCTCGACGGGTCGCCGAACCATCGGCTTCCCGCCGACTGGGATGAGCGCCTTCAAGTCCGTCCCGTAACTCTCCGCGAACGGGTCGCCGCCCGGCCTCGACCCGGCGAGCACGACGGCGGTCGCCGCCATTACGCGAGCCAGGAGGTGATCGGCTCACCCCGATCGTCCGCGATGGTCGCCTGCGTTAGCCGCACGGCATGAAAGATGAGCGAGATCAAAGTCCACAGCGCGACAAGCTCGATCCCGCTGTCGGGATGCCCGAACAGCAAGGCGACAACGAGGATTACCATGTTGGGATTGCGCCTGGCAGTGATCAGCCGGAAGCGGCTGTCAATCTTCTGCCAGACGTGGATGTGCATGCGTCCGAAGCGCCGCATGAAGACGCCCTCGATCAGCCGCTGGGCAACGTAGCCGCCGACAATCACCCACAACAGCACCGTCGCATAAACCGGCTCGAGCGGCGTTCCGTAGGCCTCGAGCCCGTGGATCCAGGCCCACCACCAGAAGGGAGGGTGGATGAGGTCGATGCCGTGATCGAAGACGTTGCCCCATTTCGACGAGCTTCCAGTGCACCGTGCGAGCTTTCCGTCGACCGTGTCGAGCACCATGAAGACGAAGCCGGCGGCAACGCCGGGCCAATAGCTTCCGATCCAGAACAGATAGAAGGCAAGGAGGCAGAAGGCAGCGCCGATCGCCGTGACCATGTTCGGGGACATTCCTGCTTCGGCCGCCCAGCGTGTCAAATGGAACGCAGGCTTCCGCCACAGATAGAGCGTGAGAATGTCGGTCACGCCCTTGTAGGCCCCGTCGTACGCCGCTTTTTCGACGATGATCGGGTTCTCCGGCTCGAGCGGAAGGACGAACGGCCGCTCACGCTTGCGCAACTGCGCGTTGTTCAGTTCCGCGCTTTCGGCATCGATCGTCTCATATCCGTCGATCGGTCCTTCCCCGTCTATGGCCACAACTGCCGGCGCCGCGTCGCGACCCTCCGGCACGTGCACGAGCACCGGTTTGCCGCCGAGGGTCAGCGCCGTGCCGGGCCTGCCGCTGATTTCGCGCAGCCATGCCGGGTCCCAAGCGTAGTCCATATTCGCGAGCACGGCGGGGGAATCCGCAGTCTCAGAGCAGCTCAATCCCATATTTTCGGCCAGGCGGCAGGCGCGGGCTCGAGCATCCATCCCGAACAAGCGAGCGGGATTGGTTCCTACCGGTACGAAAGCGGGTTTGGGATCGCTGGCCATCGCGTGGCCGCATAGAGATGAGAACCGCGGCAAGAAAGTGGCGGTTAACCGCGGCGACTTGCCCCTCCAGGTGAATTCTAGCACTGTCCGCGCCGAATGGCCGCTGCAGCTCCATCCGGTACCGAGCACGCGATGCGTATTCTCGGCGCGCTTACGATCACGCGCGCGGCGAGCATCAACCGCGAAATCGAGGCCGAAGCCGATCCCCTGGTCATCGATCTATCCGGCGTAGAGCGCATGGATACGGTCGGAGCGTGGCTGATCTATCGCGCGGTCCGCGATCGCAAAGCGAAGGTCGTCGGAGCGAGCGCAGAGTCAGAGAGTCTCCTCGATCAGGTCGCGGAATTCGACAAGCCGGTGAAAGTGCATCCGGAGGAGGGCGCCAGCTTCTTCCGCGTGCTTGCCGAGCTCGGCGAGTGGATTGTCGAAAGCGGACGTACCCTCGTCGGCCTGCTGGGGTTCTTCGGCGCCACCCTCATCGGTTTTGCGAACGTCGTCAGCAGGCCGAAGCGGTTTCGCTGGAATGCCGTTATCCAACGGTTCGACGTCGTTGGAATTCGCGCACTCGGCATCATCGGACTGATGAGCTTCCTCATCGGTATCGTAATCGGGCAGCAGGGCGCGGTGCAGCTGCAGCAGTTCGGAGCGGAAATCTACACGATCAACCTTATCGGCCGTATCACCGTCCGAGAGCTTGGGACGCTGATGACCGCAATCATGGTCGCAGGTCGCTCCGGCTCAGCTTTCGCGGCGCAGCTCGGCACCATGAAGATCACGGAAGAGATCGACGCCATGCGGACGATCGGCGTCTCGCCCGTCGAGGCCCTGGTCATCCCGCGCATGATCGCATCGGTCGTCATGATGCCGCTGCTCGCCTTCTGGGCGATGCTCACGGCACTGATCGGAGGTGGCCTTTTCGTCTGGCTTTCCCTGGGAATCCCTCCGCTGACCTATATCCAGCGGCTGCAGGAAGTGACTCCGATCACCGACCTGTGGGTCGGACTGATCAAGGCGCCGGTTTTCGGCTTCATCATTGCGCTGGCCGGCTGTTTCCAGGGCATGCTTGTAGAAAGCAATTCCGAGGAAGTCGGCTTCCGCACCACGACTGCAGTGGTCCAGTCCATATTTCTTGTGATCGTGCTCGACGCAGTCTTCGCCGTCTTCTTCAGCTCGATCGGTTGGGGATGATGAAGGACTGCCAGCCGATCATCACCATTCGCGGGCTTGCCAATCGCTTCGGCGAGCAGGTGATCCACGATAATCTCGACCTCACGGTTTGCCGCGGCGAGATTCTCGGAGTCGTCGGCGGATCGGGCACGGGCAAGTCGGTGCTGATGCGATCGATCATCGGCCTGCAGACGCCCGCCGAGGGAGAGGTCGAGGTGCTCGGCGAGAACATGGTCGGGCGAACCGAGGACGAAGCGAAGAACATTCGCCGGCGGTGGGGCATCCTGTTCCAAAACGGCGCGCTATTTTCGACGCTGACGGTGGCCGAAAACGTCGAAGTGCCGATCCGCGAATACTTCCCCTACATCAAGCCGCCACTGCTCGATGAGATTGCGTCGTACAAGATCGCGATGGGCGGCCTGCCTCCGGACGCCGGCCCGAAATATCCGTCTGAGCTGTCCGGCGGCATGGTGAAGCGCGCAGGCCTGGCACGGGCGTTGGCGCTGGACCCGGAGCTCCTCTTCCTCGACGAGCCGACGGCCGGCCTCGACCCCATTTCCGCGGCCGCATTCGACGACCTGATTCTCGGGCTGCAGAAGCGGCTCGACCTCACCGTCTTCCTGATCACGCACGATCTCGATACGCTCTACGCCATCTGCGATCGCGTCGCCGTACTGGCCGATCGGAAGGTCATCGCTGTAGGAACGATCCCTGAACTCTTGGCTTTGGATCACCCTTGGATACAAGAGTATTTTAACGGGCCGCGTGGTCGGGCGGCAGGGGACACGGCCAGGGAGCACGCAGAAGCCTGATGGAAACGCGGTCGAACTATGTGATGGTCGGCGCAGTCACGCTCGCAATGCTTGTGGGCCTGCTGCTGTTCACCGTCTGGATCGCGGGTCTTTCCAACAAGGAAACCAAGTGCTTCGACATCTATTTCGCCCAGGGCGTCAGCGGCCTGAGCAAGGGCACGAACGTCACATTTTCGGGCGTCCCCGTCGGCCAGATCACGCAAATCTCGCTTCTTCCGGCACGGCCCGAATTCGTCTGGGTGCGGATCGAGGTCGATAACGAGACCCCCGTGCTTCAGGGTACCACGGCGGAGATTCACGGCGTCGGCTTCACCGGCGTCAGCGAAATCCAGCTGGGCGGAGCGGTGAAAGGTGCGCGTCCGATTTCGCAAAGCGGACCCCAGGGCTGCCCGGTAATCCCCGCAAGCGCGAGCGGAATAAACGCTCTTCTCAACAGCGCACCGGAGCTGATCGACCGCATCCAGCGCCTTACGGAGCGCCTGACGGAACTGCTCAGCGACCAGAACCAGAACGCGATTTCCGACATTCTGGAAAACGTGCGCGATACGACCACCGTGTTGAAGGAGCGCGCTCCGGAGCTTGCCGACGCAATGGCTGACGCCCGCGTCGCTGCTCGTAATGCCGGTATCGCGGCTCAGCGCATTGCGGTGCTCACCGACAATACCAACAAGCTCGTTGTCGAGCAGGGCCAGCCGGCGGCAGAAGACCTGCGCAAGGCGATCCAGTCGGTCGAACGGGCGGCAAACAACCTCGACGCGGTCGTTTCCGACGCTCGGCCAGGCTTGCAGAACCTTAGCAAGTCGACGCTGCCGGAGGCCAACCGCCTGATCCGCGACCTTCGCGAATTGTCCCAGACCTTGAGGGGGGTTTCGGAGCGCGTCGAACAGAAGGGCGTCGGCGGAACGCTGGGACCTGAGCAACTGCCCGACTACAAGCCGAGGAAGCAAAAATGAGATTGCCATCGCGTGTACTTGGCTCGGTGGTGCTTGCGCTCGCAATCGGAGGATGCTCGGTCGGCAGCCTGCTTGGCGGCGGGGGCAAGCCGCCTGCGACGCTCCTGACCCTGACATCGGAATCACCGCCCACCGGTGAGTTCACGCGTGCCGCGCCCTCCGGCCAGGCTGTCACGATCAATGCGCCCGTTATCAGCAAGGAGCTTCGCACCGTCCGGATTCCGGTGCAGGTTTCGCCGACGGACGTGCAATATGTGACGGACGCGCAATGGGTGGACACGCCCGATCGCCTGTTCGCGAACCTGCTTGCGGAAACGATCCGGCGCACGACCAATCGCGTGGTGCTCGATCCGGCAGTCACTGGCCTCGATCCCGGACTGCTCGTTTCCGGCCAACTCCACAGCTTCGGATATGACGCTGCTACCGGCCAAGCCACGGTGCGTTTCGACGCAGCACTTTCAACGGCGGGCGGGACGCGCGTGGAGACGCGGCGCTTCGAAGCCAGCGTTCCCGCAACGGGCACGGCGCAGGACATCGGTCCGGCGCTCAACCGCGCGGCGAATCAGGTCGCCGCGCAGGTCGCGGCGTGGATCGGGAACGGCTGATCTAGCCCTTCGACGGGCCTAGGACAGGCTCTTGCTCGCCTGCTCGTAGGTGTCGCGCGACAGACCCGGCGTTCCGACGATCCGTTCGAGCTGCTCGCGCATCATCGCCGATCTTTTCGGCTCGAAGCGGCGCCACTTGCCGAGCGCCGGAACGAGGCGTGCCGCAATCTGTGGGTTCAACCGGTCCGCAGCGATGATCATGTCCGCAACGAACCTGTAGCCGCGCCCTGACGCATCGTTGAAGGCCCAATGGTTCATCGCAAACTGGCTCACGAGTGCACGAAGACGATTGGGATTGGTAAGCGTGAATGCCGGGTGGCCGGCAAGCCGCTCGACCTCATCCAATGTCTGACTTCTCTGCGCGGCCGCCTGGATCGCAAACCATTTATCGACGACGAGGGCATCGTCCTTGAAGCGCTCGAGAAAGGCCTGAAGAGCTTCTTCCCGCTCAGCCCCTTCGAGCGAGGCGAGAATCGCAAGCGATCGCTGGCGATCGGTCATATTGTCGGCGGCATCGAACTGCGCCTTGGCGAGCTTCGCTCCTTCGGCAGCATTTCCGCCGGCGATAAGGTCCAGTGCCACGGACCGAAGCCGCCGCGCACCCTTTGCCAATGGCGACTGGTCGGTCCCGACGGTCGTTGCGGCTTGGGCACGCTTGAGCTCGGGCATCAGGGCGGTGCCAATGGCCTTGCGCAGCTGTTCACGCGATCGATGGATGGCATCCGGATCAACCAGATC
>JBKPKE010000152.1:0-15414 GCA_046730955.1 Pseudomonadota bacterium | reverse complement strand
ATGGAAGGCGGTGCGGTCGGTGAGGTCGTCGACTCCAACGCGGAAGGCTTCTCACCAGGCGATCGCGTCCTGCACATGGCTGGATGGCGCGACGAGGCGGTCGTGGATGCCCGCACGGTCAACAAGCTTCCGCCGTTGCAGGTCGAGCCGCAATTGTTCCTGGGCAATCTCGGCGTGACCGGCGCGACGGCTTATTTCGGACTCCTAGACGTCGCTTCCGCCCAGGCCGGCGATATCGTCTTTGTCTCGGCAGCGGCCGGTGCCGTCGGCTCGGCCGTCGTTCAGATCGCCAAGGCGAAGGGCATGACCGTCATCGGATCGGCAGGCGGCGCCGAGAAATGCGACTTCGTTCGTTCGATCGGCGCTGATCAAGTCGTCGACTATAAAGCGGATTCCATTCTCAAAGGTCTCGCCGCAGCCGCACCCGAGGGCATCGACGTCTATTTCGACAATGTCGGCGGCGACCATCTCGACGCCGCCTTCGCGTTCGCAAGAATGCGTGCACGCTTCGCCATCTGCGGGATGATCGAGGGCTACAACAAGGCCGAGGCGGCGAGCTTCCGTTTCATCATGCGTGTGATCGCCATGCGCATCCGCATGCAGGGCTTTATCGTCTTCGATTTCCAGTCGCGGATGGACGAATTCTATCGCGAGATGGGTCAGCTCATCGCCAGCGGCCAGCTCAAGTCACGCGAGACGGTCCACGACGGGCTGGAAAGCATGCCTGACGCCTTCCGCGGCCTGTTCAGCGGCGAGAACCTCGGGAAGATGCTCGTCAGGGTCTAACCCTGGAAGCGGCAGGCGGAGGGATCGCCCGTCTTAAGTCCCGTCTGCAGGGCATTCATCCGCTGAGCCGAGGAGCCATGTGTGAAGCTCTCCGGAACGACTACGCCCTGCGTCTGCTTCTGGAGCGTATCGTCGCCGATTGCCTCGGCCGCGCGCATGCCTTCCTCAATGTCTCCAGGTTCCAGCAGATTTTGATCGCGGGCAGCCCAGACACCGGCATAGCAATCCGCCTGCAGCTCGACTCCCACCTGGATCGCGTTGCCCTGCATTCGGCTCGACCGCGCCTGAGCGTTGTGCGCCTCGTCGAGCGTGCCCTGCAGGTTCTGGACGTGATGGCCGACCTCGTGCGCGATCACATAGGCCATCGCGAAATCACCGGGCGCGCCAAACCTTTGCGAAAGCTCGTCGAAGAAGCTGGTGTCGAGATAGATTCGCTGGTCGTTCGGGCAGTAAAACGGACCCATCGCCGCCTGGCCGGCTCCGCAGGCCGTTTGCGTGCCGCCGCGATAAAAGACCAGGGTCACGGGAACGTATTGCTTGCCATTGGCCGCAAAGATGTCGGTCCAGCGCCGCTCGGTGGAGCCGAGCACTCGAAGGACCGTGTCCTTGGTGTTGGGGTCGACGGTGGATTGCCCGGTCGGAGCGCTGGTCGTCGATCCGCCTCCGGACGGAATAAGGCTACCGCCTCCGCCGAGCTGCGTCAGCGCGCAGTAGCCGAGCAGGAGGATGACGACGCCGACAATCCCGAAGCGGCTCATGACCAGGGGCAGAAGACAACCGAGCATGTTCCCGCCGCCTCCGCCGAAGCCCATACCGGGGCTACCCGAGCGGTCCTCGAAATGCGAACTGGGATCTTCGTCGCCAAGCCTCATTGCGCTCTCCTCGACGGTTCCAAATGCTCCGATGCCGTTACGGTTGCAAATCATCCTCGTCACGACGACTAGCGCCCCAAAGGAGACGTCATGATTCTCGAAGGTAAAGTCGCGCTTGTCACCGGTTCGACCTCGGGCATCGGCCTGGCGATTGCGCGGGCGCTCGCGGCGGAAGGCGCGAAAGTGATGCTCAATGGCTTTGGCGATCTAGCCGAGATTGACGGAATCAAGTCCGAGCTCGGCGCGGCCCATGACGGCGCGGACCTCTCCGACCCCATGCAGATCGAGACGATGATCCGGCACTGCACCGACGAACTCGGCTCACCCGACATCCTGGTCAACAATGCAGGTGTTCAGCACGTTTCTCCGGTAGAAAGCTTTCCGCCCGAGAAGTGGAATGCGATCCTGGCGATCAACCTGTCCGCGGTCTTCCACACCACGCGGCTCACGATCCCGGCGATGAAGGAAAGGGGCTGGGGCCGGATCATCAACACGGCTTCCGCGCACAGCCTCATCGCAAGCCCGAACAAGTCGGCCTATGTCGCGGCGAAGCATGGGGTGGCGGGCTTTACCAAGACCGTTGCGCTTGAAGCCGCGAAGGATGGCGTCACGGTCAATTGCATTTCGCCGGGCTACGTCTGGACGCCGCTCGTTGAGAACCAGATTCCGGACACGATGAAGGCGCGGAACCTGACCCGCGAGCAAGTTTTGAACGATGTCCTCCTCGCCGCGCAGCCGACCAAGCGCTTTGTCACGCCGGACGAGGTCGCGGCCCTCGCTCTGTTCCTTTGCCGCGACGAGGCGAAGTCGATCACGGGCGCGAACCTTAGCATGGACGGCGGCTGGACAGCCGCTTAGGCTCGAAGCCATGCGATCCATCGTACTCGCGGCAGTCCTGCTGAGCCTGGCCGCTTGCGCCAACCAGCCCGCCGCCGTGGTGCCCCGGCCCGCACTCGACTGGCGCGCGGTGGTGACGGATTCGGACCGCGGTCGTTTGCGTGACTGGCGAACGGCATTCGTGGATGCGTTGCGGGCAGCGCGCGCCGCGGGACATTCGGCTGATATTGCTCGTGAAGGCGTCTTACTGGATCCGGACGCAGCGCTCGGGGGCAGTTCAATTCCGAACGGCGACTATCGCTGCCGCGTCATCAAGCTCGGCGCGAAGTCGGAAGGCTTGCTCGATTTTGTTAGCTATCCCACATTCAATTGCCGCATCACGCAGGTCGGCCGATTGCAGGATTTCACCAAGCTTACGGGTTCGCAGCGCCAGGTCGGGTCGATTTTCCCCGGCGACCAGCTTCGTCAGGTCTTCCTCGGTACTCTGGTCCTCGCAGACGAGAATCGTGCGATGCAATATGGGCGCGATACCGAGCGCGACGTTGCCGGTTATGTCGAACGCATCGGGCCCGACCGGTGGCGGCTGATCATGCCGCGGCCGCATTTCGAATCCGTCATGGACGTGATGGAGCTTGTTCCCAACCCACAATAGGTGCGCCGATGAAGCTTAGCGTTGCGATTGCACTTGCCGCGTCAACCTTGCCTGCGCCGGCCGCCGCTGCCGCCCTGCAGGATGCGATCCGGTCCGACATGCCCCAGCTGATGACGCTCTATCGGGAACTCCACGCACATCCCGAGCTATCGATGCAGGAAGTTTGGACGCCGGCCAAGCTTGCACCCGAGATGCGGAAGCTCGGCTTTAATGTCACCGAGCATGTCGGGAAGACCGGACTTGTTGCCGTCCTGCGCAATGGCCCCGGGCCGGTCCTGATGCTGCGCGCGGACATGGATGCATTGCCGGTCAAGGAACAGACGGGACTGCCCTTTGCCTCGAAGATGATGGGCAAGCTTTCGGACGGCACCGAAACGCCGGTCATGCACGCCTGCGGCCACGACACGCATATCACCTCATGGCTCGGCACGGCGCGCCGCATGAGTGCGATGAAGGGGCAATGGTCAGGAACGCTGATGATGATCCTGCAGTCGGGCGAGGAGACCGGCGAGGGTGCCAAGGCCATGCTGGGCGACGGCCTATACACGCGCTTTCCCAAGCCGAATTATGTCCTGGCATTTCACGACTCCGCTACTTTGCCTGCCGGCGTGATTGGGGTGACGCCGGGCTACACGACGGCGAGCGTCGACAATCTAGACGTGGTGGTGAGGGGCGTCGGTGGACACGGTGCAGCGCCGCAAACGACCAAGGACCCGATCGTGCTCGCCTCCCGCATCGTCGTTGCGCTGCAGACTCTTGTCAGCCGCGAGAAGAATCCGCTGGAACCGGCAGTGCTGACCGTCGGCAGCTTCCAGGGCGGCTCACGCGCCAACGTCATTCCCGACGAGGCGAAGTTGCAGATCACTGTCCGCACTTACAAACCTGAGGTTCGCAAGCTGCTGCTCGACGGAATCGCACGGGTGGCACGAGGCGAGGCGATTTCGGCGGGAGTTCCCGATGATCGCATGCCTGTCGTCACCATCAGAGAGGGCCAGCACACGCCCGCGACCTTCAACACGGAGAGCTTCGCGAACCAACAGCTCGCGCTATTTACGCGTCAATTCGGCGCCGAACGGACGACGGTCCTGCCTCCCTTAATGGTGGGCGAAGACGTCGGCCGTTTCTGGCTCGACGATAATTCCGTGCAGGGCACGCTCTTCTGGGTCGGCGGCGTGCCCAAGGCGAAATGGGATGCCGCGAATGGCGACACCACCAAGCTTCCGTCGCTTCACAGCCCCTTCTGGGCGCCGGATGCCGCGGCGGTAATCTCGACCGCGATCGAGGCGATGAGCGCGGCCTCCCTGGAGGTTCTGAAGAAGAGCTAGGCTGGAATTGCTTCAGCGCTCGCTTGGGTAAGCCGCGCTATCTGATCGTCCGTCAGCTTGAGATTCATCGATTGAATCAGTTCATCGAGCTGTTCGGGCTTGGTAGCGCTGGCGAGCGTCGCGGTTATCCCGGGTTGGGCGTTCGTCCAGGCCAGCGCGATTGCGGCTAAGGGTGCGCCGGTTTCCGCTGCCACCTCGTCCAATGCGGCGAGCACCTTCATTCCGCGACCCTCAAGATATTCGACGTTCCTCAGGCCCCTGACGCTTTTGTCGAGGTCTTCCTTGCTTCGGTACTTGCCGGTCAGGAAGCCGTTTGCCAGGCCGTAGAAGGGAACAATACCCATTCCCGCGGCCAACGCTGCATCGCGCAGCGGGCCTTCGAGCTTCTCGCGCGAGACCAAGTTGTACCAGGTCTGCAGGACGCTCGGGCGCATAATGCCTTCAGCGTCCGCCGCATTTACAGCCTCCGTCAGTCTCGAGGGTTCGAATTGGGAGAGACCGATCGCTCGGATTTTCCCTTCCTTCGCGAGTCCATCCATCGCGCCCAGGCTGTCCGCCAGCGGAACGGCCTCATTGTCCTTATGTTGATAGTAGAGGTCGATCGTCTCGATCCCGAGGCGTTCGAGCGACGCGTCGCAGGCAGCTCGCAGCGCTTTGGGTTCGAGCGAAGCGATATATTCGCCATCGACCATTTGCCCGCCGAGAAAGCCAACTTTCGTAGCGATAATGACTTTGTCGCGCTTGGAAGGGTCGCGCTTCAGCCAGCGACCGATGACCGTCTCGCTTTCACCACCCTGATGGCCCGGGACCCATGCCGAATATACATCGGCAGTATCGATCATGTTTCCGCCCGCATCGACGAAGGCGTCGAGGATGCGGAAGCTGGTAGCCTCATCGGCCGTCCAACCGAATACGTTGCCGCCAAGCGCCAGCGGCGCGACTTCGATTTCACTACTTCCGAGCGGGCGTTTCTCGACTGTCATGAGAGGTCTCTAGCCGATCTGTTCACCACTTATTTGTAAAATTTAGCGACACCCGTCGTCATGTCGGCGGAATTGACAGGTGCACAGCAGTGCAGGCGCTGATCGCCTTCTGGAGCCACGCGCTTTGCGCGGCGGCTTTTGTCGGACTTCTAATCTGGCGCGTGGCGGAATTCCGCAGCCAGGACCAGAAGCTGCTCCTTGCCGGTTTCGCCGTGACTGCCTGCTGGGCGTGGCTGACGGCGATCCTGCCGGGCGAGCCTCTGGCGAATTACGCCGAGACGGCGCGCAACCTCGTGTGGATCGGACTTCTTTACAGTCTCTCGGCCAGCAGCGACGAGCGCCAGCGAGGCGTCCGACTGGTTTATGCGGCCGTCTCGGCCGTCCTGGGTTTCCAGATCGTGGCGGATGCCCTCCTCATGACGATGCCCGATGAGGCGGTCAGGGATACGGCAATCCTCCTGCGCATCACCGCCGCGGCGGGATCGCTTGTCCTTGTGCACAATTTGTACGGCCAGGCTTCGCCCGCCAGTCGGATGAACATCCGCCTCGCGATGCTCGCCCTCTCCTTGACGTGGAGCTACGACCTCAATCTCTACACGATCGCTTATCTCGACTCCCGGCTGACGCCCGATCTTATTGGCTGGCGCGGCCTGATCATCGGCGCGACTGCCCCGATGTTCGCGCTTGCCGCGAGGCGTGAGGACGATTGGCGCATACGCCTGTCGCGAGCCGCGACGTTCCAGTCCCTCTCCCTGCTCGCGATCTGCGGATATTTCGCACTCATGGCGATCCTGGCGACAGCGCTTCGCGGGACGAGCGTGGATTGGTCACGCGGTTTCCTCGTCGGTCTGCTCGCGCTCATGACGGTCGCCGCGATGGTCTTGCTGCCGAGCCCGAAGGCTCGGGCCTGGGCGCGAGTAACAATGGCGAAGCACCTGTTCGAACATCGATATGATTACCGGACCGAATGGCTTCGCTTCGCCGAAACCTTGGGAACGACCGGTGAGAATGCCGGTCCTCTCGGGCAGCGGGTCATCAAGGCCTTCGCCGACATATTGGATGCGCCGGGAGGACTCTTGATCGCGACCGAGACGACGGGCGCAATCACTCCAGCCGCTTCGTGGAATTGGCATGGGCGCAACCCTCCGGCCGGAGAGCTCGCGTTGATCCGAGACTTTTGGTCCGCGCTCCAGACAAGCGGCCGCATCATAGAGCTTGATGCCCTGCGTGGCGGCTGGGCCCAGGCCGAAGACTGCATCGCTCTGGCGCCACAATGGATGTTGGAGGAACGCCGTGCGTGGATCTGTATTCCGCTGATCCACCGTGAAAAATTGTTCGGCATCCTTCTTCTCGCAGCGCCGGAGTATCGTCGCGCGCTAGATTGGGAGGATTTCGATCTCCTGCGAACGGCAGGCAGGCAGGCGGCCAGCTCGCTCGCAGAGGCCTATGGCCAGGAAGCGCTATCAAACGCGCAAAGGTTCGAGGAATTCAACCGCCGCTTCGCCTTCATCCTGCATGATATCAAGAATCTGGTGAGCCAATTGTCGCTCCTATCACGCAACGCTGAACGGCACGCCGACAATCCCGAATTCCGGTCGGACATGATTGCGACGTTGCGTAGCTCGGTGGGCAAGATGAACGACCTTCTGGCCAGGCTGTCACCGCAGGCGCAAGGCCGTCCGCAGCGCGTCGATGCGCAGCCCCTTCGTGCGATCCTTTCCGATGCAATTGCCGCGAAGCGCCGCGATCATGAGGTGCGGCTCCTGGGAGACTCCAGCCTATGGTCGATGGTCGATGCCGCTGCGCTTGAGCAGGCCGTCGGACACCTCGTTCAGAACGCGGTCGAGGCAAGTCCGCCGGATGAGCCCGTGACAGTTCGTGTATCGCAGGTAGGCGACGAGATCCGGATCATCATCGCCGACAAGGGCTGTGGGATGGATGGCGATTTTGTTCGCAATCGACTTTTTCAGCCCTTCGCATCCACCAAGCCCGATGGGTTCGGAATCGGCTCATTCGAGGCGAGGTCGCTGATCGCGTCCATGAGCGGCCGCTTGATTGTCGACTCCGTCCCAGACGTGGGCACCGAATTCTCCATCTTTCTTCCAGCGGCCGAAAAGCCCAGCCAATTGCAACGGAAAAGCGCATGAGTGATCAGAAACTTCCCATCCTCCTGATCGTCGAGGACGATGAAGGCCTCCAGCGCCAGCTCAAATGGGCATACGAAGGCTACGAAGTCGTGCTCGCCGCGGATCGGGCTGCGGCGCTCGAAGCCGTGCGGCTGCACGAGCCTGCCGTGGTGACGCTGGATCTCGGGCTTCCGCCGGATCCCGACGGCACGACCGAGGGCTTCCAGACCCTGAGCGAGATATTGCGGCTGAAGCCGGACACGAAGGTCATCGTCGCTTCGGGTCACGGCGCCCGAGAAAGCGCCCTGAAGGCGATCGGCATGGGAGCGTACGACTTTTATCGCAAGCCGGTCGACATCGATGAGCTCGGTCTGATCGTCGCTCGCGCTTTCCACGTCCATGATATCGAGGCCGAGAACCGCCGCCTCGAACAGAGTGGCGGCGGGCAGGTGCTCGGGTCGATCATCAGCGCAGCGCCGGAGATGATGAAGGTCGCCAAGACGATCGAGCGTGTTGCTTCGGCGAACGTGTCGGTGATGCTGCTCGGCGCCTCAGGAACCGGCAAGGAACTGCTTGCGCGAGCGGTGCACGAGAAAGGCGGCCGAAAGGGCGAATTCATTGCAATCAATTGCGCGGCCATCCCGGAAACGCTGCTGGAGGCAGAGCTCTTCGGCTACGAGCGCGGCGCATTCACAGGCGCGGTCAAGTCCAACGTCGGCAAGGTCGAGATGGCTCAAGGCGGCACGCTTTTCCTCGACGAGGTTGGCGACATCCCGCTGCCGCTCCAGGTCAAGCTTCTGCGCTTCCTTCAGGAAAGGGTGATCGAGCGGATCGGCGGACGCCAACCCATCGCGGTCGACACGCGCATCGTCTGTGCCACCCACCAGGATCTCGAAGCGATGATCACCGACGGACGCTTCCGCGAGGACCTGTACTACCGCCTTGCGGAGATCGTGGTGAAGATCCCTACACTCGGGGAGCGTCCGGGCGATGCCGTCCTGCTCGCACGGCACTTCGTCAATCGCTTCGGCAAGGATCTCAACACCAAGGTCCAGTCGCTATCGGCGGACGCCTGCGCGGCGATCGACGGCTATCCCTGGCCGGGCAATGTTCGCGAGCTCGAAAACCGCATCAAACGCGCGGTCATCATGGCCGATGGCAAGTCGGTCACCGCCGATGACCTCGACTTGCCGGGCAGAACGGAAGACGGCGAGCTTGCCATCAACCTTCGTGCTGCGAGAGAGGGCGCGGATCGTCGCGCCATCCGGCAGGCGCTAAGCCGGACAGAGAACAACATTTCCGGCGCGGCCAAGCTGCTCGGAATCAGCAGGCCGACGCTCTATGATCTGATCAAGCAGTATCAACTGCAGGCCTGAGTTTTCGACGAACGGGCTTGCCGGAGGGGGGCTCTCCTCTATTCCTCGTTCCCCTCGAAGCGGAGGGAGAGAATCGTGGATCGCCGTCAGTTCCTGTCGACCAGCAGCGCAGCATTGGGTTTGGGTTTTGTTGCGGGCGGCACACCGACTGCCGCGCTGGCCCAGGTTGAATCCGGGGATGCCAAGCTCAACGCGCTGTTCGAAGAGATTTTCAATGAGCAGGTCGCCAACTCGCCCGAGCAGGCCACGTCGCTGGGCCTCGACAAGGGTGCGAATGCCGCGCTGAAGTCAAAGCTCGATACGGACACCGGGCCCGTCTCGCGGAGCAAGGACCTCGTGCGAAACCGAAAGGCTCTCGATCGACTGAAAGCCGTCAACCCGAGCACCCTATCCGAAGCTGCGAAGCTCAACCGCGAAGTCGTAACCTACTCACTGGAGACGGCGATCGCGGCACCGTCGCGCTGGGACATAGATTCCGCGCAGCGACCGTACAGGATCTTCCAGCAGGGTGGCTCCTATTTCTCGACGCCCGACTTCCTCAACAGCGCCCACACGATCGAAAATTCCGCCGACGCGGAAGCCTATTTATCGCGCTTGTCGCAATTCCCGACGGTACTCGACAATGACACGGAGGAGCAGCGCGCGCAGGCTGCCCGCGGCTTCCTTGCTCCCGCCTGGTCGATCGATCTGACGCTCGGCCAGATGCGCAAGCTGCGCGACGTCGCGCCGGAGAAAAGCACGCTGGTCGACTCCATCGTGAAACGCACGAAGGACAAGGGCGTCGCCGGCGACTGGGAACGCCGTGCGACGGATATCGTCGCCAAGTCCGTCTACCCGGCGCTCGACCGCCAGATCGCGCTGATGGAGAAGCTTAAGCCGTCTACGAAAGCGGGCGACGGCGCATGGCGTTTGCCGAACGGCGATGCGATCTACGCCGAGGCGCTGCGTCAGGCGACGACCACCAATTTCTCGCCCGCTGAAGTCCACCAGATGGGCCTCGCGCAGGTCGCCGAGATCAGCGCCGAGATCGACAAGATCCTCAAGAGCCAGGGACACACTCAGGGCACGGTCGGCGAACGGCTCGCAGCGCTCAACAAGGACCCGTCGCAGCTCTACGCGGAGACGGACGCGGGCCGGGCCGAATTGCTCGCCAGCCTCAACGCCGGCCTGAAAGAAATGTACAGCCGGTTGCCGCAAGCGTTCGCGACCCTGCCGACGCAGCCGCTCGAAATCCGCCGCGTTCCTCCCGAAATCCAGGACGGCGCCTCGAACGGCTATTATCGACGGGCCGCGCTCGATGGCTCGCGTCCGGCGATCTATTTCATCAACCTCAAGGAAACAGGCGACTGGCCGAAATATACGCTTCCGTCGCTGACCTATCACGAGGGCGTTCCCGGCCACCATTTGCAGATCAGCATCGCGCAGGAATCGAAGGACATTCCAACGTTGCGCAAGCTCGGATTCTTCTCGGCCTATTCGGAAGGTTGGGCGCTCTACGCGGAGCAGATCGCCGACGAGCTAGGCGTCTATGCTCAGGATCCCCTGGGCCGTGCAGGATTCCTGCAGTCCTTCCTGTTCCGCGCGGCGCGCCTTGTCGTCGACACGGGCTTGCACACCAAGAAATGGAGCCGCGAGCAGGCAACCGACTACATGGTGCAGACCACCGGCTTCGCCCGTCCGCGTTCCCAACGCGAGGTCGAGCGCTATTGCACGATGATCGGCCAGGCTTGCAGCTACAAGGTCGGCCATACGGCATGGGTGCGTGCGCGCGCTGAATCGCAGAAGAACCTCGGGTCGAAGCTCGACCTCAAGCAGTTTCACGAGGTTCTGCGCGAGGGCGCCATGCCGCTGTCGATCCTTGAGCGGCGAATTCGCGAGCGGACGGCTTCTATCGCTTAAACCAGGCCACGAGGGGGCAGAGGATGCGTTTACTGACTGCATTGGCGATGGGCGTTGCTGCCGTTGCCACAAGTTCGGCGTCTGCCCCTGTGGCTGCGGCGGCAACCAGCGAGGATGCGCGCTTCGAAGCGTTCGGCGATCAAGCGGTCGACGAATATCTCAGGCTGAACCCGGTCAATGCGACCCAGACGGGCGAGCATCGGTACGATGCGATGATGCCGGACGTGTCCGCAGCTGGTCGTGCGGCGGTACGAACCTTCGCCGAGCGAACGCTCGACGAGCTTGCCCGCTTCGACGCCGGGAAGCTCAGCCGGGAGCATCAGGTCGATGCCATCCTGCTGAAGGATCAGCTCAACTATCTAATCTTCAGCGACCAGCGCTTGCAGGATTGGGCATGGGATCCGCTCACCTATTCGCCGGGGTCAGCTCTATTCTCGCTGATGTCGCGCGAATTCGCGCCGCTGCCCGACCGGCTGCGCGCAGCGACCGGGCGTCTCGAAGCCCTTCCAGCCTATCTTGCGCAGGCTCGCGAGGCACTGGTGCCTGCGCGCGTTCCGTTGATCCATGCGCAGACTGCGGCGAAGCAAAATCCCGGCATCAATGCGCTCATCGACGAGATCTTGGCGAAGAAAAGTGCTTTGCCCGCCGCCGATCAGGCACGCCTGGAACGCGCGGCAGCAGCGGCGAAGGCGGCCGTAGCCGAGCATCAGAAGTGGCTCGACAATACGCTGGTGCCGAATGCCAAGGGCAACGAGCGGATCGGTGCGGCGCTGTATGACGAGAAGCTGCGCCTCGCGCTGAACTCGCCGCTCAGCCGTCAGGAAATTCGGGCGCGCGCCGAACGCGACCTCCACTCGCTGCGAGCCAAGATGTACCAAGTCGCGGCGGGGATGATCAAAGGAGAGGCGGGCGCTCCGCCTGCCCCTGCCAATCCGACTCCCGACCAGCAGCAGGCGGTCATCGAGGCGGGCCTCGCGAAGGTCTACGCCGATGCGCCACCGCGGGATCAAGTCCTTCAGTTTGCCAAGAGCACGCTCAGCGAAGCGATCACCTTTGCAAAGGGCAAGGATCTGATCGGCATTCCCACGTCGAACTTCGACGCGATCGAAATGCCCGAATATGCGCGCGGTTTTGCCGTTGCCTATGCGGACATGCCCGGTGCTCTCGAGAAGGATCAGCGCGGCTATTACGACGTGATGCCCATCCCGCATGACTGGACGGAAGTGCAGACCGCGTCGTTCCTGCGCGAATATAACAAATGGGCAATCCACGAACTGACGATCCACGAAGGCGTGCCGGGGCACCTCCTGCAGCTGGCTCATTCCAACCAGTACAAGTCGAAGCTTCGTGCGGTGCTCCAGTCAGAGCCGATGATCGAGGGTTGGGCCTGCTATGGCCAAGACGTCATGGCCGATGCCGGCTATCTCAATCGCGATCCGCGGTATCTTCTCGCGCATTACAAGTTCCAGCTGCGCCTGCCGGTTAATGCGATCATCGACCAGGACTTCCACACTGGGAACCTGACCCGTGAACAAGCCATGGAGTTGTTGACCAAGGGCGCCTTTCAGCAGGAACGCGAAGCTGCAGGCAAATGGGTGCGCCTGCAGTTGAGCTCAGCCCAGCTGCCCACCTATTTCGTCGGCTATCAGGAGTGGAAGGATTTTCGCGGCGCGGCCGAGAAGCGTCCGGGCTTCACTCTACGCAAGTTCCATGATGCGGCGTTAAGCCACGGCTCGCCGCCAGTGCGATTCATCCGCCAGCTGGAGCTGAACGAACCGGTCCGCTGAGCCGGCAGAGGCTAGTTCGGCGGAGCGAAGATCGAGGGCGGAGCAGCTGTACCTGTTTCCACAGTACGCACCCTCAGAGCGATTTCGTGCTCCGGGTTGCCGTCGCCTTGCATGCCCCAAGTGGCCGTGCAGACGCCGTCGAACGTCTTATATTCGCTCAGGTCCGCATATTCTTTGCCGGCCACGATCCTGCGCACGAGGTGCGTGCCCCGGTCGACCCATAGCTCGAAACTGCCGGCATCCTGCGGTGTGATCCGCAGAACCTGGAAGGTCTCACCCTCGATCGCTTTGTTTTCGGCAAGTTGGATTTCGGCGGGGAAGCGCGCCGGGAAGAACCAGCCGAAGCTGCTGAGATAGGCGTCGCGTCGCTGCTGTCGCAAACCAGTAAGATCATTGCCGGTGCGGATCTGCCCGTCTGGGCCGGACTGCCAATAGGTCGTGCCGTCGAAGCCGGCCCGCCGAACGATCTTGCCATCGATCCGACCGATCATTGCCGATTTGAGCGTGTGCATGTCATGCCAGACTTCGTTCTCGGCGGTTCGGCCGTTTGGAAACTCGACGGTGCCGGTTTCGTGCCAGCTTTGCACCCGATCCCAGGCGGAGCCGCCGCATGCTGCCTTCATCTGCGCCAGGAGCGTCTGAGCGGTCGCGTCTGTGCCTGCTGCGGGCGCCGCCGCGTTCGCAAGAAGCCCTAATGCGACGAGCATCAATCTCATGACCGGTCTCCCATGAGGTCGTAAAGCTTAGCTTCCTGCGAGCGTCTCGGCCATTTCAGCAACTTCGAGCCAGCGTTCCTCAGCCGAGTGTTTCTCTGTCCGCAGCTCCGCGGCCATTTCGGTGAGATCGCCGAAGCGTTTCGGGTCGCGCGAGTAGAGGTTGGGATCCGCGAGCACGTCCTCGACGGCCGCGATCTCCGCCTCCAGCCGTTCGATCTCGGCCGGCAGACGATCGAGGTCCCGCTGGTCCTTGTAGGAGAGCTTCCGGCTGCTCCCCGGCGAAGGCCGGGGTCCAGGAGTGCCGGAAGACGCTGCAGATGCAGCGCCCTGAGCCCCGGCCTTCGCCGGGGAACGAGACCGCGATCTTCTCTTCGCCCAATCCTCATAGCCGCCGGCGACAATGTCCACCTTGCCCGACCCATCGAGACCGAGCGTCACCGTCACCGTACGGTCGAGGAAGTCCCGGTCGTGGCTTAAGATCAGGACTGTACCCTCGTAATCCGCGATGACCTCCTGCAAGAGGTCCAGCGTCTCGAGGTCGAGATCGTTCGTTGGCTCGTCGAGCACCAGCAGGTTCGCTTCACGCGCGAATTCCCTCGCCAGCAACAACCGCGATCGTTCGCCGCCCGAAAGCGACCCCACGGGTGCTTCCGTCAGTTCGGGCGAGAAGAGGAACTCCTTGAGGTAGCCCTTGATGTGTTTCTTTGTCCCGCGGACGTCGATCCAATCGCCGCCCTCTGCGAGAACGTCGCGGACTCGCTTGGTCGGCTCCATGAGCTTGCGTTGCTGATCGATGACGATGCCGGACAGAGTTCGTGCGCGCTCGACCTTGCCCGTGTCTGGTTCAAGTTCGCCCGTAAGCAGCTTCAGCAGGGTCGTCTTGCCCGCGCCGTTTGGGCCGACAAGTCCGATGCGATCGCCGCGCTGGATGCGTAGGGAAAAGTCGCGGATGATTGCCCGGTCGCCGTAGCTCTTCGACACGCGATCCGCGTCGATGACGGCCTTGGAGCGCACGTCGTCTTTGCTGATGGCAAGCTTGGCAGAGCCTGGCCCTCCGATCATCGCTGCGCGCTGGGCGCGCATGTCCTGCAGCTTGGCGAGGCGGCCCTGGTTGCGTCGACGACGCGCAGTGACTCCCCGCTCCAGCCAGCGAAGCTCGATCGCGAGCTTGGCATCGAGCTTTTCGGCAGCGCGAGCCTCTTCCTCGTAGGCTTTTTCCATCCAGGCTTCGAAGCCGCCGAAGCCGATCTCCGCGCGACGCAAATGACCGCGATCGAGCCAGAGGCAGCTCTTGGTCAGCCGTGTCAGGAACGTCCGGTCGTGACTGATCACGATGAAGGCGCCCGCGAACCGGCTGAGCCAGTCTTCGAGCCACTCAATGCCGCTGAGATCGAGGTGGTTGGTGGGCTCATCCAGGAAAAGGACGTCCGGGTCTTGGGCAACGGCGCGCGTGATGGCTGCTCGCCGCCGCTCGCCGCCGCTGGCTGTCGCAACTGGCCGGCTGAGGTCGAGGCCGATCTGATCCGCAATCGCTGCTGCCTCGTGGGGTGGGGGAGCGCCCGATCCGCTCACGATCCAGTCGCCCAACGTTTCGCCTGACATTAGAGGATCTTGCTCAAGGAGTACGACTTTCGATCCGGGCACCACGGTGCGCCGTCCCTCGTCCGTCTCGATCAGGTTGGCGAGGCATTTGAGCAGAGTCGTCTTGCCGGCGCCGTTGCGTCCGATCAGCGCGAGCCGGTCGCGCGGACGGATGTGCACGTCGAGGTGGCGGAAAAGCCAGCCTTCGCCTTGGACCAGGCCGAGGTCTTCATATGAGAGGGTCGCCGCTACCATGAGGGGCCCGTAGCCAGACATTGCGATAAGGGAAACGGGTGTGTCCTCCGCGCCCCTTCCGCAAACTCGGAATTTACGGCAGCTTTGCCTGAACAATAGTGGTCACGACCATTCATAAGACATTCAATGCTTTCCCGGTAACACCGCGGGCAAGAGAGAAGCCATGAGCCTGTTTCATAAGTCCGCTCTGGCCGCGCTGTGCGTGGGCCTGCTCGCTAC
>JBKPKE010000151.1:0-6392 GCA_046730955.1 Pseudomonadota bacterium | reverse complement strand
AAGGGGATCAGGCCTCGTTGATGCAGCAGCGCGCCGAAAACAGATCCAAGCAAGTACACATCCACCTGCTCTACGGTCGCGCAGCTCTCCGGCTGGACAGCGATTCTCCGACCAGCGGAAACCCGAAACCGGCCACATCCCTCTATGGCCAGAAAGTAATCTTCTCCCTGGGCACTGACCTGAATGCCCTCGATATCCTGCGTATCGGTCGGGAGGGAAACCTCTCCTTCCAGGATCACAATGTCGGGCTCGCCTGCGAGAGTGACTCTCGAGCCTGCAAGCGAGGCGATCGGCCTCGCGGCTTCGATCAGGAGTCCGAACGCGAGGTATCGATGAGAGGTCATCCAGGCTGCATCCTAGTTGGCACCAACCGCACGGCGCAACCGCTCCCTCGGAGCATCGGTTGTATTGAAAGCTGCGGCGATCTACCAAACCGCGCTGGAGCGCGCTGCAGGTCCCCGGACGGCCATGACCGTAACGCCGATCAAGGATGAAGAGCAGCTTGGCCAAATATGCCGAGGGTGCGGCTTTTGCTGTTCCGGGGTGCTTTTTGATCATGGGTGGCTCGATGACGACGAGCTCGAATTCGCACGCTCGATCGGTCTCAGCATTGCGACTGATACAAACACGCAAAGCAAGAGATTCCACCAACCATGCCCGCATTTGTGCGGCACCTCATGCTCGATCTATGAACAGGGCCGACCCAGGGTCTGCTCAAAATTTTTCTGCGAGCTGGCTAAGAAGTTCAATCACGGCGAAATCAGCGCGGCCGCGTTGAAGGCCAATATCTCTGAAGCACGGACATTGATGGCTCGGATCGAGCCGATGTTCCTTCCCGGTGAAACCTGGCCCGCAGCTCGTGCGCGATGGTTCTCCAATCGCAATGAGAGGCCCCGAAACCCTGAGGAGGCCGAGTTTCGGCTTTTGATGACCGCCCTGAACCTCTTCCTCGATCGCAACTTCCGGACCGCAGGCCAAAGGATCATGTCAATCGAGGATTGATTGCCTCGGAAGACATGCATGGCTTCGTGATGTAGGGAATCCCACGGCCTCCTTATGACCGACTTCACAGCCAGACCTATAGCTGGCGATAGCCTTGGGTGGTAAGCAGGTCGGCCAACAAGAGCCCATCTGCAAGGACTCCGTTGAAGCATTTTCTGAACAGCGACATGCTTGCGCCGAACGTATCGACCTTCACTGTCGATCACGAACTAGTTGCCTCATTTGGCGACCCCTCGGAATTTCGGGGCCGACTCTCCACGATAAGACCTCGCAAATGGCGCAGCGATATCGAATGGATTTCCGCAGCCGATGAGGCTGCGTTCGACGTCTTTCAGTCGGCATTCGACGCCCTTGGAATCGCTGCCCACGCCGAAGCGCACCTGGACCTTGAGCAAGGCGTGAGACTCTATGCCGGCTTCCTTGTCATCCGAAGCACGTGCGCCGAGGCAGACTTCCACGTGGACTGGGCGCAAACCAACAATGAGGCGTTTACATGCATGACGCCAGTTTCGGTGAATTCGAGCGGATTTGGCTTGCTCTACAAGCAGTGGACGGGAGCCATCGCCGAGTATGACTATGCGCCTGGTGAAGCGATCTCCTTCGGCGACTTTTTCGAGCATTCGACGAAGCCAGGACATTCAGACGAACCGGTGACTCTCCTTTGCTTTGAGTATGGCACCGACAAGATGGACTATTGGCCCAAAATCTATCGAACCATTGGCGAACAGGTCACCCACCTTCGCCGGCCCGATGGACAATTCGTCCCCGCCCACGGAAAGGCTGGCTAGGGAAAGACCGCAATCTCGGCGAATCCCGGCGCTTCTTCGTGACCGATGATCCCAGTCCCTTCGACGCTCACCCAAACATGGGCTTCGAGCGGCTCGCTCTCCCCCCCATAACGCGCACCGTAGTGCAGCACTGCGTCCACTCCTCCGCTTCGCAAGAGACGTTGCACGGCAATACCCTTCTGAATGCACGCGGTTCGCCAGGGCATCCGCCGCGCGGCGGTCTCGACCGCCCAGACACAGTCATCCGACTTGGTTTCGGATCGCCTTCTCAATGGGATTGAGCCAAATCCAATCGCCGTTCGGAACGGCAGGAAAGCAATCGCGAATGAAGCCGCCGCGAGCACGACGAATGCCCCGAGCAGAGCTCGACGGCGCTCCCTGGGCAATCGACGAAAACGCGTCAGGAGAGCCGCTTGCGCCAAATTTCCCATCTCCTGGTGGCTTGGCATTCTCATGCTCGGTCCGGTGAAAGCGACACTATCGAAACCGCTTTTGGCGGACAACAAGTGTTCCGGTGCCTTTGGTCGGAGCGGTTGGCGGCATATTCGTTTTGAGCCTAGGCTAATCCAATGCGCGGCCTGATCCTGTTCCTGATCGCCCTGATCATCGCTGTTCCGGCCCAAGCGGCACCGGCGCAAAAGCCCGCCATCCTGATATTCTCCGGAACGTCCGGATATCGTCACGATTCCATTCCGGCCGGGATCAAGGCGGTCAGTAACCTGGCCGCGCAGCGCGGCCTGAAGGTGGTCGCGAGCGAGGACCCTGCCGTCTTCTCGGCGAACAGTCTCAAGCGCTTTCGCGCGATCGTGCTGCTGAGTTGCACGACCGACCCGAAGGACCCCGCATCCGAATGGCTGGTCGGAGACCGGCGCACTGCCTTGCAGCAATTCGTTCGGAGCGGCGGCGGCGTGCTGGCGATCCATGCGGCGGCGGACTCGCACTACAACTGGCCATGGTACGGCCGGATGATCGGTGGTCATTTCGCGCGCCATCCAGAGGGCACGCCGAAGGGCAATGTGACCGTGGTCGCTCCGGGCGATCCGACCATGCAGGGCCTCCCGCGATCGGTCAGCCGGGTCGATGAATGGTATTATTTCGACGATTACGATCCCATCTCGAAGGTACTTGTGACGCTCGATCCGCAGTCGATCGGTGAGAAGGACATCAACCCCAATCCGATGGCCTGGACTCGCGAGATCAACTCGGGCCGGATCTTCTACACCGCAATGGGGCATACGAAGGAAAGCTATTCCGAGCCCTTCTTCGTTCGTCTCCTGGGCCAAGGGCTGGACTGGGTATTGAGGCGCCGATGATCAGGAAGCTTCTTTTCGCTGCGCTGCTTTGCGCGGCGTCACCCGCATTTGCCGACACGTTGGTTCTGAAGCCAGCGCGCGTCTTCGACGGCATTGATGCTCGTCCGCATGAAGGCTGGTCCGTCCTCGTCGAAGGCGACCGGATCGCAGCTGTCGGACCGAACGTCGCTGCGCCGGCCGGTGCGCGCGTCATCGACTTGCCGGGCTCGACACTCATTCCAGGATTGATCGAGGGCCATTCGCATCTCTTCCTGCATCCCTACAATGAGAAATTGTGGGACGATCAGGTCCTGCACGAGCCGTTGGCGGTGCGAACGGCGCGCGCCGTCGTCCATGCTTCAAAGACCCTGGCGGCGGGCTTCACGACCGAGCGCGATCTCGGCACCGAAGGCGCAGGCTTTGCGGACGTCGGGATCCGCAAGGCGATCGATGAAGGCATCGTTCCTGGGCCTCGCCTGCTCGTTGCTACGAAGGCCATCGTCGCGCGCAACGCCTATGGACCCAAGGGTTTCGAACCGGGCGTCCCCATCCCCCAAGGTGCACAGGAGGTCAGCGGCGCTGACGAGATCGTGCGCGCCGTGCGAGAGCAGATCGGCGGCGGAGCCGACCTCATCAAATTCTACGCGGACTTCTCCTACGGCCAGGGCGAGCCCGACCGTCCGACGTTCAAGCAGGCGGAGCTGGATGCGGGCGTCGCGGCGGCGCACGATGCTGGCAGGATGGTCGCGGTACATGCACAGACGGCCGAAGGCATGCGACGCGCCGTGCTCGCCGGAGCGGACACTATCGAACACGGCTATGGCGGCACCGCCGACGTGTTCAAATTGATGCATGACAAGGGCGTTGGGCTCTGCCCCACGCTCGCGGCCTCCGAAGCCTATGCACGATATTTCGAAAAATGGGACGGCAGGGAGCCGGCCCCCGAAAGCGTGCAGCAAAGCCGCCGCTCCTTCCAGCTGGCAATGAAAGCCGGTGTCCCCATCTGCATGGGCGGCGACGTTGGCGTTTTCAGCCATGGGGAAAATTGGCTCGAGATGGACGCCATGCGCCGAGCCGGCATGCCGGCCGCGCAGGTAATAATCGCCGCCACTTCGGGCAATGCGCACATCCTACACCTCACCGATCGCGGCGCGATCAAGCCGGGGCTCCTCGCCGACCTGGTCGCTGTGGAGGGTGACCCCACCCAGGACGTCTCTGCGGTTCGCAACGTCCGCCTCGTTATGAAAGGCGGGCAGATCGTTCGCGCACCTTAGTGCCTAGCGATTGACCGTCGTCATGCCCTGGGCGTGATAGCGGTCACCAGAAGCAGCTCCGGGCGGAATGATCCTGTCGATCCGCTCCAGGTCGGACTCGGACAGGGTCACGCTGAGCGCTCCGATGTTCTGCTGCAGGTACGTCCGCCGCTTCGTGCCGGGGATCGGAACCACGTCCTGGCCCCGTGCGAGCACCCAGGCGAGTGCGAGCTGGGCAGGCGTGCAGCCCTTCTCGTCCGCAATCTCACCGATTTCCCGGACCAGCTCGATGTTCCGCTCGAAATTCTCGCCCGTGAAGCGCGGGTGGAAGCGGCGGTAGTCGTCCTCGGGAAAGTCGTCCGGTGACTTGATCTCGCCCGTAAGGAAGCCGCGCCCCAGCGGCGAATAGGCAACGAAGCCGATCCCAAGCTCGCGCACCGTAGGCAGGATCTCCGACTCCACGTCGCGGCTCCAAAGGGAATATTCCGTCTGGAGCGCCGTGATCGGATGCGTTGCATGCGCTCGGCGGATCGTCGCGGGTGCCGCTTCGCTGAGCCCGAGGAAGCGGATTTTACCCTCTTCCTTCAGACGGGCCATTGCGCCGACCGTATCTTCGATCGGCACGTTCGGATCGACACGGTGCTGATAGTAGAGATCGATTACTTCGACATTGAGCCGCCGGAGGCTCGCCTCACAAGCCGAGCGGACATATTCCGGATCTCCGCGGACGCCGAGAAACTCGCCATTCTCGCCGCGGACGTTTGCGAACTTGGTGGCAAGGAACACTCGGTCGCGGCGATCGGCAATGGCCCGACCGACCAATTCCTCGTTGCGGCCGACGCCATACATGTCTGCCGTGTCGAGGAAATTCAGGCCCTGGTCGATCGCGAGGTGAAGGGTCGCGATGGACTCATCGTCGTCCGCGGCTCCGTAGAATTCGGACATGCCCATGCAGCCGAGGCCGATTGCAGAGACCTCGGGACCGGATTGGCCAAGCCGTCGCCTCAAGATCATGTTCGTCCTCCTTCTTCGCCGCCGAGCAGCCCCAGCACTTCCTCCAACTCCAACGGAACGGCGATCCGTTTGTGCCTGCCCGTATGACCGGCCACGAGCGTCAGTTGCGACTTGGGAAGCCCGAGCGCAACGGCAAGCGTCCTGATTACGGCAGCATTCGCCGCACCGTCGGTTGGTGCTTCCGCGACCCGCACCTCCAGCTCGTCACGGCCGTCCGCTCCCGTCCGCCAGCCCCCGACGCCCGGCCTGGCCGAGCGCGGGGTCACTCGCACTGGAATTTGGCAGGTCACTGCTCTTCTTCCCCTGATCAACACCCTTGGGCTACGTTCCGCGCAATGAGCAAGGACCGATCCAAGCGTCCGGACACAAAGCTTGTCGAGGCGGGCCGGCGCAAGGAGTGGTTGCGCGGCATGGTCAACGTCCCCGTGTCGCGGACATCTACGATCCTCTTTGACAGTGTCGCGGATGCGGACGCAGCTTATCCGCCCGTCGACGGCCGGCTCAGCTACGGGCGTAACGGCACCTGGACTCAATGGGCGCTGGCGGAAGCGCTGACGGAGCTGGAGCCGGGAGCGGCCGGAACGCGCCTGTTCCCATCCGGATCGGCAGCTGTCGCAATCGCGCTGACAAGCGTTCTCGGGCCCGGCGGCGAGTTGCTGATGGTCGACAGTGCCTATGGGCCCACGCGACACTTCTGCGACCGCGAGCTCAAGAGATTGCGGGTTTCGACCGTTTATTACGATCCGCTCGCTGCTCCCGAAGAGATCGAAGCGCTCGTCACTGAGAAGACTCGCGCGATTTTCATGGAGAGCCCCGGTTCTCTGACGTTCGAGGTCCAGGATGTGCCCGGCATCTGCAACATCGCGAAAGAGCGCGGGATCACGACGCTTCTCGACAACACTTGGGCGACGCCTTTCTTCTTCCAGGCGATCGAGAAAGGCGTGGATCTCTCAATCGTCGCCTGCACCAAATATGTCGCAGGCCATTCCGACCTGATGATGGGCTCGGTCACTGCGGCGCCCTCGCATTGGCAAAAGCTGGAT
>JBKPKE010000150.1:0-5829 GCA_046730955.1 Pseudomonadota bacterium | reverse complement strand
GTACTTAACTGCAAGCGGCCGACTGCGGGAGATCTATGTCGAATGGGGTGCCAAAGGCTCTGCGGGACTGCTGCTTAGCGAATTGGCCGGGCCGGACGCCTGAGCACCCAAATGAATTTTTGTCCCACCTCGGGTGGAAAGCGGACACGGATGCGATAAGTTCGGTGTGCAACGTGTAGCGTGAAGGCGCGCCTGCCATGAGGCATTTCGAAGAGGCCCCGTCCGAAGTCCGTGACTTCTTCGAAGCGCTTAACCTGAGCCCGCTTCCGACACTCATTACGGACCCGACGAAACCGGACAACCCGATTGAACTGGCAAACGACGCTTTTTGCGCACTCACGGGATATTCAAGGCCTGAGATCATCGGCCGCAACTGCCGCTTCCTTCAAGGTCCCGCATCTGAAGAGGCCGCCGTCAAAGAACTTCATCGGGCCGTCGAGCAAAGACGAACCTGCTTCGTGGAGATCATCAACTATCGACGTGACGGGACCCCGTTCAGGAATGGGGTTACGATCATGCCGCTCTACGAAGCTGACGGTTCACTGAGGTGCTTCGTCGGGTCGCAAGTCGATCTGGGGGAGCCGAGCTCCGGAGGTCTTCACGCCAGGCAAAGTTACGCAGCCGAGCTGGTCGCAACACTGACACCACGCCAGCGGGAGGTCCTGGCGCTTATGTCTCATGGCGTACCAAGCAAGCAGATAGCCGACCGTCTCGAAATTGCCCTGAGGACCGTCGAAGTCCATCGCGCCCATATCCTGCGTCGGCTCGAAGTTGTTACGTCAGGGGAAGCGATCCGACTGGCTATCGAGGCCGGACTGTAGTGTCCGAAATGGGTCGTAAGCGGACTTCCGGAATGGGATCAAAGAAGCGACCCGGGCTGATCTTGCGGGATCGGGGTCCGGGCCGCTCCTAGATGGCCGCTGGACAACGAATCCCGGCGGCGCCGGCTGACTTGATACTGTCGGTTACAGCCGAGGCGTATCGGGGCTAAAAAACGCAAAGGCGGCGTTCTGGCTCCTTCTCTGCGGGGTCTATCGCTCTTGCGGCGTCAATGAGGGCACCGCGCTCTGCACGCGGTCATCGGCAGCAGCGAGTGCATCGTACAGGTCCGCCACAGCCTCCAGATTATGGCTCCCCCGCGCTCGGCGCTGGGCGTTACGTTGGCCTATTGAACGTGGCTCATCTCTGTCCAATACGCGACCCGTTATTCCGCAGCGGAGCCGGCGCCGGTATCCTGCCGGCCACCATCGCGCCCTCGCCAAAGCTCACGGTCAGCATTGTCGATTGCTTCCAGCAAGCCACTGAAGCAGGGGACTTGGTCGATCGGCCAAGCTCGATCAAAGGATGCTCCCAAGCTCTGAAGCTCCGGTTGGGTGAGCAACGCCACTGCTACAATCCGACCTGCCACAAGTTCACCTCGGTTCTCGGAGCGCTGAACGACTAACATTTGTTAGCGATGCCAGAGTTTCGGGCCCGTTTCGACAACCCTCAAGCAAAGCGCGGGCCAGCGAGCGTCGAAGCGCGCGCATTCAGCACTCTTGTGCCTAACCAAAGTTATTGAAATTAAATCGAAATAGCCGTGAACGACATGCGCCCGGAGACGTTCGAAAGGCTGGAGTGAGCCCTAGCAACGAGGTGCGCCATGATTAACAACAACCCGAACGCTTATTTTCAGGCTCAGGCGCTGCAATGGGGACCGAAGATCATCGTCGCCCTGCTCATCCTTGCCGTTACTTGGCTGGTTGCCAGAGCGGTGAAGTCGCTCCTCGACCGCTCGGCGAAGCGGATTCCTGCGCTGGAACGGCATGCAGGCGACTCTAAGCAGTCCGTGGGTGCTCAACTGGGCACCGTAGCGGGTCTCATTATCTGGCTCGTCGGCATCATGGCAGCGCTGTCGTACCTGGGCGTGGGGCAGATTTTGGCTCCGGTGGCGAGCCTCACCACCGGCATCTTCGAGTTCTTGCCAAGGCTGATTGGCGCGGGGCTCATCTTCTTCGTAGGGCTCATCGTCGCCCGTATCGTGCGGCAGCTCGTAGAAACTGTCATAAACGCCAGCAACCTGGAGGGTGTCACCGGCAAGCTCGGTATTCCCGGTGCTGGAGAGACGATGACCGCCGCCGGCGCCGCCGGGCAGCCAGCAGGCGGAGCCAAGGCCAGCATCGCCCGCGCAGTGGGTATCACGGTATTTGCATTGATCATCATACCCGTCGCGATTGCCGCGCTCCAGGTTCTGGGGATTGACGCGATCTCGCGACCGGCGGTCGGCATGTTGAACCAGATCCTTGCCGCAATCCCCCACATCATTAGTGCTGCGCTGTGGGTTGGAATCGCCTTTCTTGCCGGGCGCCTGCTCAAATCCGTGATCGAAGCGGTTCTTCCCGCGACAGGCTTCGATGCTGCGCTGCGTTCGACCGGCGTCGTTCCAATGTCGACAGCGCCTTCGCGCTTTATCGGGAACATCGTGTTGGTCGCGATCCTCCTCACAGCGTCGATCGAAGCTGCGCGCCAACTTGGTGGCGGCACCATTGCCGCGTTCCTCGCAGAGATTACGGCATTGGGAGGACGGGTCCTATTCGGCAGCCTTATCATCGCGGCTGGCGTCTTCATCGCGCGGTTCGTCTCTAACCTCGTCAGCTCAAGTGGCGAGGGAGCCTTTGGACAAACGCTAATGCGCTATGGCATTATCGCGTTAGCAACCGCCATTGGCCTTCGGTTCATGGGCCTCGCGAACGAGATCGTTATCCTCGCGTTCGGTTTAATCCTCGGCGCGGCCGCCCTCGCTGCCGGTCTGGCCTTCGGGCTGGGTGGACGCAAGCCTGCAGAGCGCGTCCTCGATGACTACGCATCCCGCGCGTTGAACCATGAAGGTGGCCCTAGTGCCTTCTCGTTTGGTCAATCGCAAGCTGGTCAGGCGGCTGTGAAGGAGCAGGAGGAGAAGGAACCTCGAGCCTAGGCGAGCGGACTGGCCCGGGGCCTTGCCCTATTGGTGGATGGGTCTTCGTGCCACTCAACGCGCCCGACTGACGTTGCCTCAGCGTGCGATCATGCTGGCAGTGCCTTACTGCTACTGCGGCCACGGAAACGATAATTTGGCCGGTAGAACCGCCCGAGTTCAGCGGTCGCCCTTGTCCCCTTCCCCGCGCTTTGGCTTCGACTTCGAATCCCGTTTCTGATCTTGCGCAGCACTCCGGCCAACGTCCTCAGACTCCTTGAACTGGCCTTTTTCGTCCCGGCGGACATAGCGCTTGTCGGTTCCGGTATCGATCCGTTCGCGAGGCATAACTTCTCCTGAAGATCAGAGTGCATTTGCGGTGTCGAGATGCTTGCGCAGGGTGGGAAGCGTCTTCTGGGCAAGAGTAGCCGTCTGCGCATCAGCGGACTTTGCCTGGATCTCATATTTGGCGATGTCCTTGGTGTGGTCCTCGACCATCATCTCCTTGAACTCTTTGTCGAACGCCGCCCCGTGAAGCTTTTTCAGCTTGTCCAGATTGGCCTTCCCCTCCTCGGATGGCTCGTTGGTGACTGGCACTCCGGAAGCCCGAGCAAGCGCGGCCAGCTGCTGCTTGTGAGCGCCATGATCGGTGGCCAACAGCTCGCCGTAGTCCTTTACCGCTTGGCTCTCGCCCTGCGTCTGCGCCAGCTGACCGATCGCTACTTCTCCGTTGTCCCCCTTCATCGCATCTGTGACGAACGCGGAGTCGATGGTTGCGGTCTCTGTCGCGCTCCCCGTTTCGGCGTTCATCGTGTTCTCGGTGGAAAACACTTCGTCGTTGGAAGGCGCTGGCTCAGACCGATTACAGGCCGCAAGTGTCAGGGCGACCGCCACTGCTGTAAGTGCATGAGTTTTCATCGGAATGTCTCCGGCCGTTCGTGCGTCGCATAAAACCGCGAGCTACGGGACCGGTTCCCGCAATGGTCGCGAGACTGATGCCTGAGCGCGACCCCCACCGCCATCAGGTCGATCACAATATGATGCCGCCCTCCGGCGCTGACGGGCACGTCTTTACGCCTGCTCCGTTTGGACAGCGTGAAGAGCATCTTCGTTGGCACAGCTGGCTGGAGCATTCCGCGGCAGATCGCGGATCAATTTCCGACTGAAGGCACAGGCCTCGAGCGTTACGCTGCGCGTTTTCCGGTCGTGGAGATCAACAGCACTTTTCATCGGCCGCACAGACCGACGACCTGGCAGCGCTGGCATGACAGTGTTCCCGAATCGTTTCGCTTCTCGGTGAAGCTTCCGAAAGAAATTACCCACGGGCGCAGGCTGGTTGACTGTTCAGACGCGGTCGGTCGGTTCATTAGGCAGGTAGAGTTTCTCCGCGAAAAGCTTGCCGTCCTACTGATTCAGCTTCCTCCTAAGCTGGAGTTTGATGCTGAGGTCACGGGATCGTTCCTCGACGAGCTTCGTCGACATACAGCAATCCAACTTGCCTGTGAGCCCCGGCACCCGAGTTGGTTTACTCCGGATACGGGTGCTTTCTTGAAAAGCAGAGACGTGGCGCGGGTTGCAGCCGATCCGGCTATATGCGCGGCGGCAGCGGTGCCGGGGGGAGCAATGCACTGTCAATATTGGCGGCTGCACGGCTCACCAGTCATCTACCGTTCGAGCTACAGGGATCAGATTGAGCAGATTGCGGACAGCCTTCAACGGACGGCCGCAAATGGGTCCGAGGCCTGGTGCGTCTTCGACAACACGGCTTCGTCAGCGGGCGGAGTTGACGCAATCGAGCTTCTGGGCGCCATTGAAGCGCAGTTGTAGCTTATCCTTCATTGCATCGTCGTTAGCTGCGGCTGCGGGACGCCTGTCTGCTCGTACTCGGCTTTCAACTGTTGCTTGCGCGCGGCCAGTTCTCCGCCCAGCGCTTCCATGTCTAGGCCGGCCTTGCGGGCCTGCGAGAACATGCCCTCCATTCGCTTCTCTTCTTCCTCGACGTGGTGCTCGATCTGTTCCTGGAGCACGGTCACTTTTGCGTCGTAGAAGTCGTCATCAGGACCGCCTTCCAGAATCTGCGCGATGAGGAGCTTCGCCCCATCATGTTCAACATACGCCTCCTTGAGCAGGTCCTCTTCCACCTTTCCTTCGCAGGCAGGATAGAAGATCTCTTCTTCGATTTTCGCATGGATTGAGAGTTCGAGGCATATCTGCTGGGCGATCTGCTGCTTGCGATTATCGCCGGTCGCTTTCTCAAACTTAGCGAATAGATCTTCAACGGTCCGATGGTCGTCTTTGAGAAGTGCGATCGCGTCCTGCTGCCTTGTTGCCATAACCATTCTCCTGATGGCCGTTTAACTGGTCGCAGGTGATCTAAGTTCCTGAAGAAACGAGGCTTTGCCGAACTTGGGTCTGACTAGACGCCGGGCGAACGGAGAGCTGCATCGTGGCAGGCGTCTAGTTTCCGTCTTGGCCGCGCCTGGTGTCGATCCTTGCGAGAAGCTTGGCGAGTTCGTCCGGCAGTGCACGCCGATGGCTCGTCGAAAAGCCGCCCCGGTCGATTCACAACCGCTTCCAGGGAAGATTTTAAGTATCCGGCTCGACATTCACGTGGGGTATTTCCTGTCTCATGCCGCAGTCCAACGCGTCTGCCCGCATGTGTCGGTTCAACGAAACTACCGCTGTATTTCAGTAGCTTATGTTAGGGACGCAAGAACCGGGCGATGTGACGCGCCCGCGACTTAGGAGGTGCGAGGGCCCTCAGGGGGGGATTGCGGGTACTGCCCATTTGGGAATGGGTCAGCCCATTTCCGGACTAATCTACTGCCCGTCCACAATTCCATTGCGCGAGCCTCAAGCCAACGCTCTGCGTTAGCGATAGCGGCATCATCGCTGTC
>JBKPKE010000149.1:0-20968 GCA_046730955.1 Pseudomonadota bacterium | reverse complement strand
TCCCGGCAACATCATCGAATATGAAGGCGGCATCTGGCGCGCCGTGTAAATCCAGCACACGCAGCCGGGCAAGGGCGGCGCCTACATGCAGGTCGAGATGAAGAATCTCATCGACGGCCGCAAGACGAATGTCCGCTTCCGCTCCGCCGAGACGGTCGAGCGCGTCCGCCTCGACACCAAGGACTTCCAGTTCCTGTTCCACGACGGCGACATGCTGACCTTCATGGACAAGGACAATTACGAGCAGATCGCGCTTCCCGCCGACCTGCTCGGCGAAGCCGGTGACTTCCTTCAGGATGGCATGGACGTCGTCATGGAGCTTTACAACGAGAAGCCGATTAGCGTTCAGCTGCCGGACCAGGTCGAGGCGACGATCGTCGAGGCCGATGCCGTCGTGAAGGGACAGACTGCGAGTTCCAGCTACAAGCCTGCAGTGCTGGACAACGGTGTGAAGGTTCTTGTCCCTCCGCACATCACGAGCGGAACCCGCATCGTCGTTGACGTTTACAATCGCGAATATGTTCGCCGCGCCGACTAAAGCAGACGATCGTTGGTAGCCCACTCCGGCCTCATCACCGTCATGGAACGCGCCGTCCGCAAGGCGGCGCCGAGGCTTCGTCGCGACTTCGGCGAAGTCGAGCAACTGCAGGTCAGCCGCAAGGGGCCAGCGGACTTCGTCTCCATGGCCGACAAGCGCGCCGAGCAGACGATCCTCGAGGAACTTCGCAACGCGCGGCCCGACTGGGGGATCCTGGCCGAAGAGGGTGGAGAGATTGAGGGCAATCCGTCCAAGCCGCGCTGGCTGGTGGACCCCCTCGACGGGACCACGAACTTCCTCCACGGAATTCCGCATTTCGCCATCTCGATCGCTGTTGAGGAGAAACGTCCCGACGGTCGCCCGGAGATCACTCACGGGCTTGTCTATCAGCCGCTGACGGACGAAAGCTTCTGGGCCGAAAAGGGCAGGGGCGCCTGGCTCCAGGACCGGAGGCTTCGTGCCTCCGCACGGCGTGACTTGGCGGACTGCGTCATCGGTACCGGAATTCCGCACTTGGGTCGCGGTGAACCGGCCGAATGGGCGAAAATCTACAATGCTGTCGGACCGCAGGTCGCGGGCGTTCGTCGCTTCGGCTCCGCCGCTCTCGACTTTGCCTGGGTCGCCGCTGGGCGAATGGACGGATTCTGGGAAGACGATCTCGATCCTTGGGATAGCGGCGCCGGGGTCTTGCTTGTCCGCGAGGCAGGCGGTTTCGTAAGCGACTATCGCGGTTCTGACCGGATTTTCGAGAGGCGCGAATATATCGCTGCTTCGGGAGGCATTCACAGCCGCCTGCAAAAGCTGATCGCCGGGGCACTTCGCTAAGGGAAAACCGGCCGATTTGCAGTCGTGGGCGGGTTGCGGCTCACAGATCGCTGGCCTAAAGCGCCGCCAAGTTCACGAACCCTCCGGAGTTTCTCTTGTCCAGCGTAGCCGCCGGATACCTTCCGATACTCATCTTCCTCGGCATCGCCCTGGCGTTGTCGGCCGGGTTCGTTGCGCTGCCGATGCTGGTCGCGAAACTGACCGGGGCCGCGAACCCCTATCCGCAGAAGCTTCAGGAATATGAGTGCGGATTTCCGGCGTTCGAAGATGCCCGGGCGCAGTTCGATGTCCGCTTTTACCTGGTGGCAATCCTGTTCATCGTGTTCGACCTTGAAGCGGCATTCCTTTTCCCTTGGGCGGTTAGCCTCGACTTCACGAAGTGGCCGGGCTGGATTGCCATGATGATCTTCCTGGCGGAACTTGGTCTTGGGCTCGCTTATGCATGGAAGAAGGGTGGGCTCGAATGGGAGTGATGCTCGATCCGAGGCACGACCGCATGCCGACCGAAGAGGAGCTGGCTCGCCTTGCGGGCCTCGTTCCCGGCGACATCGACCGCAAGAAGCTGGAGGAGCTCCGTCAAAGCCTCGACGAGAAGGGGTTTCTCGTCACGACGACGGAGGACCTGTTCAACTGGGCGCGTACCGGATCGCTTTGGTGGATGACGTTCGGGCTTGCCTGCTGCGCTGTTGAAATGATCCACGTGAACATGCCGCGCTACGACCTCGAGAGGTTTGGTGCGGCGCCGCGCGCGAGCCCGCGCCAGTCGGACGTGATGATCGTCGCCGGGACGCTCTGCAACAAGATGGCTCCGGCGCTTCGGCGGGTCTACGATCAGATGTCGGAGCCACGCTACGTCATCTCGATGGGCAGCTGCGCCAACGGCGGCGGTTACTATCACTACAGCTATTCCGTGGTCCGCGGGTGCGACCGTGTCGTTCCTGTCGATATCTACGTGCCCGGCTGCCCGCCCACTGCGGAGGCCTTGTTGTACGGGATCATGCAGCTCCAGCGGAAGATCCGCCGTGAAGGGACGATCGAGCGCTAATGGCTGTGCAATTCGCTTCCCACGTGCCGAAGACGGCATCGAACGACGGCGTCATCGCTGCTGCGAAGGCGGCGCTCGGCGGCGCGTTGCTCGAGGCGAAGGATCACGTGGGCGAGATCGTGCTGACGGTCGGTCGCGAGACCGTGGTCGATACGCTCAGGACGCTGCGGGACACGCCCGGCCTCGAATATCAGCAGCTGATGGAGATCGCCGGTTGCGACTATCCGGAGCGGGCAGATCGCTTCGAGGTAAACTACTGCCTTCTTTCGCTGACGAAAAACCGGCGCATCATCGTCAAGATCATGACGGACGAGACGTCCCCGATTCCGAGCGTGACGGGCCTCTGGCCGGTCGCAAACTGGCTGGAGCGAGAGGTCTTCGATCTCTACGGGGTGCTGTTCACGGGTCATCCCGACTTGCGCCGGATTCTGACCGACTACGGCTTCGAGGGCTATCCCCTCCGCAAGGACTTCCCGATGACTGGCCATGTGGAGCTGCGCTACTCGGAGGCCGAGAAGCGCGTGATCTACGAGCCGGTTGAGCTCCCACAGGATTTCCGCACGTTCGACTTCCTGATGCCTTGGCAGGGGCCGGAATATGTCCTGCCTGGCGACGAGAAGGCGACCCCTGAGCAGGCTGGGGGACCGACGACAGCACCGGCTCCCGCGGGAAGTCCACCAGCCAACGTCAAGACGCCCGCGGAGACGCCGAAGACCACGGGCAAGCCGTCTGACACGGGTGCAGGCAAGCCCGCCGATGAGCAGGCGACGAAGGAGGCCCGCAAGCCTCGCGCTGCCAAGGCTGCGAAAGAAGTCAGCAAGAAGAGCAACGTGCCGGATCCGGCGCCGAAGGGCACGGGTCGCCGCCGGCCTGGCGGGGCTGCGGCATGACCGACACACTTACCCGCAAAGTAGAGGTGAGTGTCGGTGGTACCGGCTCCGCCACGCCGTTGGAGGGTCACGACCCCGGCGACGATCGCACCGACAACTACACGATCAACTTCGGCCCGCAGCATCCTGCGGCACACGGCGTGCTCCGCCTGATCATGGAGCTTGACGGCGAGATCGTGGAGCGTGTCGACCCACACGTCGGCCTGCTTCACCGCGGCACTGAAAAGCTGATCGAATACAAGACGTACGCCCAGGCGCTGCCTTACTTCGACCGCCTCGATTACTGCTCGCCGATGTGCATGGAGCACAGCTTCGTGCTGGCAATCGAGAAGCTGCTAGGCCTCGAGGTCCCGCTGCGCGCCCAATATATCCGCGTGCTGATGGCGGAACTGACCCGCATCTCCAACCACATGCTGAACCTCGGCAGCCACATCATGGACGTGGGCGCAATGACGCCCAACCTGTGGCTGTTCGAAGTGCGTGAAGATACGTTGCAGTTCTACGAGCGGGCGTCCGGCGCGCGCATGCATGCGAATTACTTCCGCACTGGCGGTGTCCGTTACGATTTGCCGGAGAAGATGCTGGTCGACCTCGGCGACTGGCTCGACAACCGTCTGCACCTTTTCGAGGACGCCATCAGCCTCGTCGCCGACAATCGCATCTTCAAGCAGCGCAACGTCGACATCGGCATCGTTAGCAAGGAGGATGCCATCGCCTGGGGCTTCTCCGGACCGATGATCCGCGCGGCGGGCCTGCCCTGGGATATCCGGCGCTCGCAGCCGTATGAAGTCTACGACCGGATGGAGTTCGACATTCCGGTCGGCACCAATAGCGATTGCTACGACCGTTTCATGGTCCGCGTGGAGGAAGTGCGGCAGTCGGCGCGGATCATGCGGCAGTGCCTTAAGGAGATGCCGAAGGGTCCGGTCGGGTCGGAAAATCAGAAGATCTTCCCGCCGAGCCGTTCGGAGATGAAGACCTCGATGGAGGCCCTCATCCACCACTTCAAGCTCTACACCGAGGGCTATCACGTGCCCGCGGGCGAAGTTTACGTCGCGACCGAAAGCCCCAAGGGCGAGTTCGGCGTCTATCTCGTCGCGGACGGCACGAACCGGCCCTACCGCTGCAAGATCCGGCCAACCGGCTTCTCGCACCTGCAGGCTATGGACTTCATGATGAGGGGCCACATGCTCGCCGACGTAACGGCTGTGCTTTCGGCGATCGACGTCGTGTTCGGAGAGGTGGATCGCTAATGGCCGGGCAAAGCGGCATCATCGACGATCCGGAAGTCCGGGCACGCTGGGAAGGCTTCCAGTGGACCTCTGATAATTTGCGCAAGGCGAAGGAGATCATCGCCCGCTATCCCGAGGGGCGGCAGCAGTCGGCGGTGATCCCGCTGCTCGATCTCGCGCAACGTCAGGTTGGTGCGGAGACGAAGACGCAGGGCTGGCTTCCGCTGCCGGTGCAGGAGTTCGTCGCTCGCGAGCTTGGTATGCCGGCGATCCACGTGCTCGAGGTCTCGACCTTCTACACCATGTTCAACCTGGTCGCGGTCGGCCGTTTCCACGTGCAGGTATGCGGGACGACCCCATGCATGCTTCGTGGCTCGGACGATGTGTTGAAGGCCTGCGAGCTTCGGGGGCTGCGAAAGGGCCACACGACTGAAGACGGGCTGTTCACTCTGACCGAGGTCGAGTGCCTCGGCGCCTGCGCCAATGCGCCGATGGTTCAGATCAACGACGACAACTACGAAGACCTGAGCGAGGAGAGCATGGGCGCGATCCTCGATGCGCTCGCCGCCGGCAAGACGCCGGCCCACGGTCCACAGGTCGACCGAAAGACGAGCTGCCCTGAGGGAGGACCAACGACGCTGAAGAAGATGGCCGAGCGCAATTACGATTATCGGCCGCAGTGGAATTCCGCGACCGCGGGGGAGGGCGCCTGATGGGCTATACCGGGCCTCTCGCGGACAAGGACCGCATCTTCACCAACGTCTACGGCTTCCAGGATGCGGGGCTGAAGGCGGCGCGCGCTCGCGGCGACTGGGACGATACCGCCAAGCTTATGCAGCGCGGCCAGGATGCGATCATCGATGAGGTCAAGAATTCTGGCCTCCGCGGTCGCGGCGGCGCTGGCTTCCCGACCGGCATGAAGTGGAGCTTCATGCCCAAGGAGCCAAAGCCCGGTAAGCCGAATTTCCTTGTCATCAACGCGGACGAATCCGAGCCGGGATCTTGCAAGGATCGCGAGATCCTGCGCCATGACCCCCACAAGCTTGTCGAAGGTGCGCTGATTGCGGGTTACGCGATGCGCGCCCGTGCCGGCTATATTTATGTGCGCGGTGAATTTATTGTTGAGACAAAGGCCTTAGAGCGCGCTGTTGCCGAGGCCTATGAAGCGGGGTTGCTCGGCAAGAACGCCGCGGGCTCAGGCTACGATTTCGACCTGTTCGTCCACCGCGGCGCAGGTGCTTACATCTGCGGCGAAGAGACGGCGATGCTCGAAAGCCTGGAGGGCAAGCAGGGCAAGCCTCGCCTGAAGCCGCCGTTCCCCGCGGGCGCGGGCCTCTACGGCTGCCCGACGACGGTAAACAATGTCGAGAGCATCGCGGTCGTCCCGACGATCCTTCGTCGCGGCGCGGCCTGGTTCGCCGGCTTCGGCAATCCGAAGAACGAAGGCACCAAGCTCTTCCAGATCAGCGGGCACGTGAATTGCCCCTGCGTGGTCGAGGAGACGATGGGGATCAGCTTCCGCGAGCTGATCGACCGCCATGCGGGTGGCATCCGTGGCGGCTGGGACAATCTGCTCGCAGTCATCCCCGGCGGATCCTCGGTTCCGCTCGTCCCGGCGGCCGAGATCATGGACGCGCCGATGGACTTCGACGGGCTGAAGGCGCTCGGCTCAGGCCTCGGTACGGCCGCGATCATCGTCATGGACAAGTCGACCGATATCGTCCGTGCGATCAGCCGTATCTCCTACTTCTACAAGCATGAGAGCTGCGGCCAGTGCACGCCGTGCCGTGAAGGCACAGGCTGGATGTGGCGCATCATGGAGCGGCTGCGGACCGGCGACACGGACGTTGCGGCGATCGACAAGCTGTTGGACGTCACGAAGCAGGTTGAAGGCCACACCATCTGCGCGCTTGGCGACGCGGCCGCCTGGCCGATCCAAGGCCTCATCCGTCAGTTCCGCCCCGAGCTGGAGCGCCGCATTGCGGAGCGCACTGCCCGCAGAATGCTAGAGGCAGCAGAATAATGCCTAAGGTTACCGTCGACGGCGTCGAGATCGAAGTACCGCAGGGCGCGACCGTCCTGCAGGCCTGCGAGCTGGCGGGGAAGGAAATTCCGCGCTTCTGCTATCACGAGCGGTTGTCGATTGCCGGCAACTGCCGAATGTGCCTCGTTGAGGTCGCGCCGGGACCGCCGAAGCCGCAGGCCAGCTGCGCTCTTCCGGCTGCGGATGGCCAGACCATCCGCACCGACACGCCCATGGTTAAGAAGGCGCGCGAGGGGGTGATGGAGTTCCTGCTCATCAACCACCCGCTCGACTGCCCGATCTGCGACCAGGGCGGCGAGTGCGACCTTCAGGACCAGGCGATGGCCTATGGCCGTCCGTTCTCCCGCTTCGAGGAGAACAAGCGGGCCATCGACGACAAATATATGGGCCCGGTCATCAAGACGGCGATGACGCGTTGCATCCAGTGCACGCGTTGCATTCGCTTCTCTGAAGAAGTCGCCGGCGTCCCGGCGCTCGGCATGCTGTATCGCGGCGAAGACAGCCAGATCACATCCTATCTCGAACAGGCGGTGAACACCGAAATGTCGGGCAATCTGGCCGACGTCTGCCCGGTAGGAGCCCTGCTCCAGCGTCCGCAATTGTTCGAGCAGCGCCCGTGGGAGCTGCGTCGGGTTCCGGGCATCGACGTCATGGACGCGGTCGGGTCGAATATCCGCTTCGACGTCCGCCAGCGGCAGGTCATGCGCATCCTTCCGCGCGTCAATGATGACGTAAACGAGGAGTGGATCAGCGACAAGACTCGGCACCACGTCGACGCGCTCGTTCGCAACCGTCTCGACCGGCCCTGGATCCGCGATGACGGAAAGCTGCGCGAGGCGAGCTGGACCGAAGCGCTCGGTCTTTTTGCCGAACGGCTCAAGAAGGCGGGCGCGAGCGTTGCGACTATTGCCGGCGATCTGCTCGACGCCGAGACCATGTACGCAGCCAAGAAGCTGCTGCAGGCACAGGGGTCGTCGCTACTCGAGGGGCGGCAGACCGGCCTGACCTACGACGTGACGAGCCTCGCAGCGGTGAACTTCAATTCGACCATCGCGGGTATCGAGGATGCGGACGTCGTTCTGCTCGTTGGTTCGAACCCGCGCTGGGAAGCGCCTTTGGTCAATACGCGGCTGCGCAAGGCCGCGCGCAAGGGCGCCAAGGTTTTCGCAATCGGTCCTGAGGCCGATCTCGGTATGAAGGTCGAATGGCTCGGAAATGACCTAAAGCTGCTCGGCAAGCTGCCGAAGGAGGCCAAGGACGCATTCGCAGCTGCCCAGCGCCCGGCGGTCATCGTCGGAGCAGGCGGCCTCGCAGCAGGTGCGATGGGTGCCGCTCTGGCGCTGGCGAACTCGCTCAACCTCGTCCGCGCAGGCTGGAACGGCTTCAACGTGCTGCACACCAGCGCGTCGCGCATGGCAGGGTTGATCCTCGGCTATGCACAGGCCGGCGGCATTGCCGACATCGAAGCGGCCAAGCCGGGAGTCGTTCTCCTGCTCGGCGCGGACGAACTCGATCCGGCGCGTTTCGCCGGCAGCTTCAAGGTCTACATCGGCCACCACGGCGACAATGGCGCACGCCAGGCAGATCTCGTGCTGCCAGGTGCTGCTTATGCCGAGAAGCACGGCACATACGTCAACACCGAAGGGCGCGTGCAGCGCAGCGAACGCGCGGCATTTGCCCCGGGTGAAGCCCGCGAGGATTGGACGATCTTCCGTGCGGTTTCGGACCTCATCGGTTCGCCGCTGCCGTTCGATCGCTTCGACCAGCTTCGTGCGAAGATGGTCGAGGAATATCCGGAGCTTGGGCGCGAAGGCCTCATCGAATTCGAATGGGCTGCGCCAAAGCTCGCGGCCAAGGCTGAGGGGGCGATCGTCTATCCGATCCGCGACTTCTACCTGACCAACGCTATCACCCGCGCCAGCCCGACCATGCATCGCTGCTCGGACGAGCTGATCCACGGCCGCATCCTTGAGGAGGCCGCCGAGTGACTGCCTGGTTCCAATCGTTCGGTATCAACTACGAATGGTCGTGGTTCATCGCCACGATTATCGGCATTCTCATAATCGCGCTGCCGCTAATGCTGGCCGTCGCGATGATCATCTATGCTGACCGCAAGATCTGGGCAGCGATGGCGCTTCGCCGCGGCCCGAATGTCGTTGGTCCGTGGGGTCTTCTGCAGAGCTTCGCCGATGGCCTGAAAGTCTTCCTCAAGGAAACGATCATCCCGACCGGCGCCAATCGAGGTCTCTTCCTTATTGCGCCGATCGTCACGTTCACGACCGCTTTGATCGTCTGGGCAGTGATCCCGTTCGACTATGGCGTCGTGCTCGCCAACATCAACGTGGGGCTTCTGTACGTTCTCGCGGCGAGCTCGCTCGGCGTTTATGGAGTAATCGTCGCCGGTTGGGCGTCGAACTCCAAGTATCCCTTCTTCTCAGCGCTCCGCGCCGCCGCGCAGATGGTCAGCTATGAGGTCTCGATCGGCTTCGTGCTGATTTGCGTCGTCCTCTACGCGAACAGCTTCAACCTTACGGACATCGTGATGGCGCAGAAGGGCCACAAGCTGTTCGGCCTGCTAAACGGCTATGGATTCAATCCTCTGCTGTTTCCCATGGCGATCGTCTTCCTGATCAGCTCGATGGCGGAGACATTCCGGACTCCGTTCGACCTCGTTGAGGCGGAGAGTGAGCTCGTTGCCGGTCACCAGACCGAATATTCGTCGATGAGCTTCGCGCTCTTCTGGCTTGGCGAATACGGCAACGTTATCCTGATGTGCGCGCTCAACGCGATCCTCTTCTGGGGTGGCTGGCTCCCCCCGGTAAATTGGGCGCCTCTTTACTGGATTCCTGGTATCCTCTGGCTCTTCGCGAAGATGGCATTCTTCTTCTTCGTCTTCAGCTGGGTGAAGGCGACGGTGCCTAGGTATCGCTATGACCATCTTATGCGTCTCGGCTGGAAGATCTTCCTGCCGCTCAGCATCTTCTTTGTAATCCTCATCTCGGGATGGCTGATGTTCTCCCGCTACGGAGGCGCGGCATGATCCATTGGATCAAGTCATTCACCCTATGGGAGTTCGTGAAGGCGCACGCCCTCACGCTGAAGTATTTCTTCAAGCCCAAGGCGACGATCAACTATCCTTACGAGAAGGCCCCGCAGAGCCCTCGCTTCCGCGGCGAGCATGCTCTGCGCCGCTATCCCAACGGCGAAGAACGCTGCATCGCCTGCAAGCTGTGCGAGGCCATTTGCCCGGCGCTTGCGATCACGATCGAGGCAGAGCCGCGCGAGGACGGCAGCCGCCGCACGACGCGGTACGATATCGATATGGTGAAGTGCATCTACTGCGGACTTTGCCAGGAGGCATGCCCGGTCGATGCCATCGTTGAGGGACCGAACCTCGAGTTCGCAACCGAGACGCGTGAGGAACTGCTTTACGATAAGGCGAAATTGCTCGCCAACGGCGACAAGTGGGAGCGGGCGATTGCCGCCAACCTTGCCGCCGATGCCCCCTACAGATAACGCGCCGCAACAGGGTCCCAAGACTTGATCGCACTCACTGCCTTTTACCTGTTCGCGACCGTGACCATCGCCTCGGCTGTGCTCGTCATATTCGCGCGCAATCCGGTGCACAGCGTGCTCTGGCTGATCCTCGCGTTCTTCAATGCGGCGGGGCTGATGCTAATCGCCGGCGCCGAGTTCATCGCTTTGCTGTTGGTCATAGTCTACGTCGGCGCGGTCGCCGTGCTGTTCCTGTTCGTCGTCATGATGCTGGACATCGACTTTGCCGAATTGAGGTCCGGCTTCACCAAAAACCTGCCTTTCGGGATCCTGATTGCTCTGGTGTTGCTCGCAGAAGTTATCTTCGCTGAGAGCGCTCACCAGGAGGGCCCGGCGCTGAGCGGAGCCCCCGTGCCCGAGGCGACCCAGCCGAACATCGTCGCTCTCGGTCAGGTGCTCTACAGCCGCTTCCTTTATCCGTTCGAGATTGCGGGCCTGATCCTGCTGGTCGCCATGATCGGCTCGATCGTGCTCACGCATCGCAAGCGGGGCGACCTGCGAACCCCGAAGGTTGACCGGCAGGTCAAGCGCCGTCCCGAAGATGCCGTGAAGCTGTCGAGGCCGGGCGTCGGGGAGGGTGTCAAGATATGATCACGCTCGGCCATTATTTGACCGTCGGCGCAATATTGTTCGTGCTCGGCGTGCTTGGAATCTTCATCAACCGCCGCAACGTCATCCTCATCCTGATGGCGATCGAGCTCATTTTGCTCGCGGTGAACATCAACCTGGTCGCCTTTTCGGCCTTCCTTGGCGACATCGTCGGGCAAATCATGGCGATGTTCGTCCTGACGGTCGCGGCGGCCGAGGCTGCCATTGGCCTCGCCATTCTCGTTATTTTCTTCCGTCGCCGCGGCTCGATCGCTGTGGACGACGTGAACCGGATGCACGGCTGATGTCAGTTCTCGCGATCGTCTTCCTGCCGCTGCTCGCGGCGATCATTGCCGGGCTGTTCGGCCGCTGGATCGGCGCGACTGCTGCCAAGGTCGTGACCACGGGCTCGCTCTTCATCGGGGCGGCACTGAGCTGGCCGATTCTCCTTGGTTTCATAACCGGCGGATCGCACGAGTTCGTAGTGCCGGTGCTCGACTGGATTCATTCGGGCGACCTAGCCGTGAACTGGGAGCTCCGCGTCGACGCATTGACCGCCGTCATGCTGGTCGTCGTCACCACGGTTTCGTCGCTCGTGCACCTCTACAGCTGGGGCTACATGGCGGAGGATCCGAGCCAGCCTCGCTTCTTCGCCTATCTGTCGCTGTTCAGCTTCGCGATGCTCATGCTCGTGACAGCCAACAATCTCGTCCAGATGTTCTTCGGCTGGGAAGGCGTCGGCCTGGCGTCCTACCTGCTGATCGGCTTCTGGTATCATAAGCCCTCGGCGAATGCGGCGGCGCTCAAGGCGTTCGTCGTCAACCGCGTCGGCGACTTCGGCTTCAGCCTTGGCATTTTCGGCACGTTCCTGGTGTTCGGGACGCTTTCGATCCCGGCGGTGCTGGCTGCCGCGCCTTCGATGGCCGGGTCGACAATCGGCTTCGCCGGGATGCGCGTCGATACGATGACCTTGCTCTGTCTGCTGCTGTTCGTCGGAGCGATGGGCAAGTCGGCGCAGCTCGGGCTCCACACGTGGCTTCCCGATGCGATGGAAGGCCCGACACCGGTCAGCGCCCTGATCCACGCCGCGACCATGGTAACTGCGGGCGTTTTCATGGTGTGCCGCTTGTCGCCCATGTTCGAGCAGAGCCACACGGCGATGATGGTCGTAACCGTCGTCGGCGCGGCGACGGCATTCTTCGCTGCAACGGTCGGAACGGCCCAGAACGATATCAAGCGTGTCATCGCTTATTCGACCTGCTCACAGCTCGGCTACATGTTCTTCGCGGCGGGGGTCGGTGCCTACGGCGCGGCCATGTTCCACTTGTTCACGCACGCCTTCTTCAAGGCGCTGCTCTTCCTCGGGGCGGGTTCGGTCATCCATGCCATGCATCACGAGCAGGACATGCGTTTCTACGGCGGGCTGCGTAAGGAAATTCCGTTCACCTTCTGGGTGATGTTGATCGGGACCTTGGCCATCACCGGTGTCGGCGTCCTTGGCGTCGGCTTTGCCGGCTACCATTCGAAGGACGCCATACTCGAAGTCTCCTTCGCCAGTGGCACGACGCACGGCGTGATCGCCTTCTGGGCAGGTGCAGTCGCTGCGCTTCTTACGAGCTTCTACTCGTGGCGGCTGATGTTCCTGACTTTCTGGGGCAAGCCGCGCTGGGGCGCGTCGGAGCATATCCAGCACGCAATGCATGACGGACACGCCGATCACCCGGACGACGAGCATGGCGATAGCTCGCATGAGTCCGGCATGCCGCCGGAAGGGACTGGCGGATATCACCCGCACGAAAGTCCGCTGACGATGCTCATTCCGATCGGCCTGCTTGCGCTTGGCGCGCTCGCCTCCGGCTTCATCTTCTCCCGCGGCTTCCTGCAGTCGCCGGAATTTTGGAATGGAAGCATCGCCTACAACGAGCATCTGATGCACGCCATGCACGAGGTGCCAATCTGGGTGAAATATGCGGCCACAATCGTGATGCTGATCGGCCTGGCGATCGCGTACAACAATTACATCCGGAAGCCGGAGGCTGCGGCAGCCTTCGTCCGGCAGTTCCCCGGCATCCACGCCTTCGTGAAGAACAAATGGTACTTCGACGAGCTGTACGATTTCCTTTTCGTCCGTCCATTGCTCTGGCTCGGGAGGCTGCTCTGGAAGGGCGGTGACGAGGGCACCATCGACCGTTTCGGTCCCCACGGTGCGGCCTATGCCGTGGGCCTTGGCAACCGCATTACGTACCGGCTTCAGTCCGGATATCTCTATTCCTACGCGCTGGTGATGCTTCTCGGCCTCGTCGGCGCGGCAACCTGGGCAATCTGGTGGGCGAGCAAGTGACCGGTCTTCCCTTGCTGACCATCCTCATTGCCGTCCCGCTCATTGCGGGAATGCTGTGCCTGTTCGTCAATGCGAGCGCGGCGCGCTGGATCGCGCTGATCGCCACCCTCATCGACCTCGCGCTGGGGTCATACCTTTGGGCGGCGTTCGATCCAAACGGCGCGCAGTGGCAGTTCGTCGAGAACGTGCCGCTCGCGGGCAACATCAGCTGGGCGCTTGGCATCGACGGCATCGCGCTCGTCCTGATCCTGCTGTCGGTCTTCCTCATGCCGATCTGCATTGGCGCGAGCTGGCGCGCGATCGACAGGCGCGTGCCGGAATACATGGCGGCTTTCCTCTTAATGGAAGCGCTCATGCTGGGCGTTTTCGCCGCGCAGGACCTGTTCCTGTTTTACGTCTTCTTCGAAGGCGGACTCATCCCGATGTACCTGATCATCGGCATCTGGGGCGGCGCTGAGCGGATCAAGGCGAGCTACAAATTCTTCCTCTACACTCTGCTCGGCTCGGTGCTGATGCTGATCGCCATGATCTATATGGTGGTCCAGGCTGGAACGACATCGATCCCGGTTCTGATGGCACACGACTTTCCGGTCGACGCTCAGAAATGGCTTTGGCTGGCTTTCTTCGCGAGCTTCGCGGTGAAGATGCCGATGTGGCCGGTGCACACTTGGCTGCCCGACGCTCACGTCCAGGCACCCACGGCGGGCTCGGTCATCCTTGCCGGCGTATTGCTGAAGATGGGCGGCTACGGATTCATCCGCTTCTCCCTCCCGATGTTCCCGGAAGGGTCGGTGATGTTCATCCCGCTGGTCTTCATCCTGTCGGGAATCGCGGTCGTCTACACGAGCCTGGTCGCGCTCGTGCAGCAGGACATGAAGAAGCTCATCGCTTACTCATCCGTCGCCCACATGGCGTTCGTGACCTTCGGCCTCTTCGCCATGAATCAGCAGGGCATCGAGGGCGCGATGATGGTGATGCTAGGCCACGGTCTGGTGTCAGGCGCGCTCTTCCTTTGCGTCGGCGTGGTCTATGATCGCCTGCACACGCGCGACATCGACAAGTATGGCGGCCTCTCCAACAACATGCCGGCCTACGCCTTGCTGTTCATGGTGTTCACCATGGCCAGCGTCGGCCTTCCGGGCACCAGCAATTTCGTCGGCGAGTTCCTCAGCCTACTCGGAACCTACAAGGCATCGACCTGGGCGGCGATCGTCGCGACGACCGGCATCATCCTGGGCGCTGCCTACATGCTATGGCTCTACTGGAGGATCTGCTTCGGCGTGGCTCGGACTGAAGGCGCGGCAGCCATGACGGACCTCCGCCTGCATGAATGGTGGCTGCTCGGACCGATCGCGGTCGGCGTCTTCTGGATGGGCGTCTATCCGGAAAGTTTCATCCGGCCGTTCCGCGCCGACGTCACCCGCGTGGTGCAGCGGCTTGAGCGGGCGGCTCCCGCAGGGGATTCGCGCCTCACCGCAGGAAAGCCCGGCGCGACGCCTGCGGCTCACGGTGCGGAGGCACATTGATGAACCAGTTCGCACCAATCCTGCCTGAACTCATACTCACCGCCGGAGCGATCGTCTTGATGATGATCGCGGCATTCGGCGGGAGGCGTAGTGGCGGCCTCGTAAGCTGGGCGGCTGTCGCCCTCCTGCTGGGCGCGACGGTCGCTCTGGTCGGTCCGCCGTCCCACGCTGGACCGATCTTCGGCGGGCTGATCACGGCCGACCTTTTCGGGTCCTTCGGCAAGGCGATCATTTTCCTGACGTCCGCTGTCGCAGTGATAGCCGCACAGGGATGGTTCGCTCGCGAAACGGAGCATGGGGCCGAGTATTCCGTGCTCGTCCTTTTTACGGCGCTTGGCGGTGCGGTCATGGTCGCCTCGACGAGCCTTGTGACGCTCTACATCGGTCTCGAGCTACTGAGCCTGTCGAGCTACGTACTGGCGTCTTATCGACGCACAGATGATCGCTCGGCCGAGGCGGGCCTGAAGTATTTTGTGCTCGGCGCGCTCGCCAGCGGCATTCTGCTTTACGGCATCTCGCTACTCTATGGCTTCACCGGCACGATGAACTTCGCGGGGATCGCCGCCGCCTTTGAGCGCGGAGCCGCTTCTCTCGGCCTCCTTTTCGGCCTCGTGTTCGTCCTTGCGGGAGTCGCGTTCAAGGTCAGTGCGGTCCCGTTCCACATGTGGACGCCGGACGTTTACGAAGGGGCACCTACGCCGGTCACGGCTTTCTTCGCCTCCGCCCCCAAGGTTGCGGCAATGCTGCTTGGCGCGCGTCTGTGCGTAGAGGCGCTTGGTCCAGCCACCGATGCTTGGCGTCAGATCGTGATCTTCGCTGCGCTTGCCTCGATCTTCCTCGGCGCCGTTGCGGCCTACGGCCAGACCAATATCAAGCGCCTGCTCGCCTATTCGTCGATCAACAATGTCGGTTTCGCCTTGGTCGGACTTGCCGCAGGCACCCCGCAGGGCGTGTCGTCGGTGCTCTTCTATATGGCCGTCTATGTCGTGATGACTCTTGGCGCCTTCCTCTGCGTCCTCTGGATGCGCGATGCGAACGGAGAGCCCGTTGAGGATATTTCGGCACTTTCGGGCCTTTCGCAGTCGCGCCCAGCCTATGCGGCCGCCATCGCTGTTTTCATGTTCAGCCTTGCAGGCATCCCTCCGCTCTTTGGCTTCTGGCCGAAGCTGCTCGTGTTCCAGGCAGCGGTTGCAGCCAATCTGGTCCCGCTGGCGGTCGCGGCGATCATCGGAACGGTTGTGGGCGCCTATTATTACCTGAAGATCGTGAAGGTCATGTACATGGACGAGGCTGCACCCGCGTTCGCGCGCGTTCGCCAGCCCGTTCAGGGTGCTTTGATTTTCCTTTGCGCACTCGCCGTTTCGCCGCTCGGATACTTGCTGATCGGCCCGCTTCAGTCGCTCAGCGATAGAGCGGCCCTGTCGATCTTTTGAGCCGAGTCCGCATGGTCGAGCGCACCGGCTCGACCAACGCCGATTTATTAGCTGACCAGTCGGCGCTTGAGGGGGACTGGCTCGTGGCCTTGTCTCAGGACGCGGGCCGCGGCCGACAAGGACGCGAGTGGCTGAGTGAAGGCGGTAATCTCTTCGCAAGCACGATCGTGGTCCTGAGGCCGGACGATCCGCCTCCGGCGTCGTTGTCACTCGCGGCGGGGCTTGCGCTGATCGAGGCCGTCGATCTGGCGTCACCTGGCCAGCCGCTCATGCTCAAATGGCCGAACGATTTGCTGCTCAGCGGATCCAAGCTCGCTGGCATCCTGCTGGAGCGAAACGGCGATCGGGTGATCGCAGGCTTCGGAGTGAATCTTGCGAAGGCGCCGCAAATTGAGGGCAGGGCACTGGCCGACCTGAATGGCGCGATGTCGCCACAGGCATTCGCACCTATCCTCGCCGGGAGCTTCGCCCGCATGCTTGGGCTTTGGCGGGCCAGTCCGCCCGATGCTTTTGCGAAGGCGTGGCTTGCCCGTGCTCATCCAATGGGCACGCACCTCACGGTCCACAGCGCGCCGGGTGAAATCTCGACAGGCGCGTTCGCGGGAATCGAGCCGGACGGTGCACTCCACCTTCGCCGGGACGATGGCACGATCAAGATCATTCGCGCCGGAGACGTCGAGCTTTAGAAATCCGACTTCCCGAACCTCGCGACGCCCTTGTTCAGGCCGGGCGGATCAAGCGTGCCCAGGTCCAATCCCAACGGTTCGCCGATCCACTCCGCGTGGTCGGTGTGGTCGGCCAGATCGTCGTCTGTCAGGGGGTGGATTAGCGCGCGCAAACCCGATCTCTCAATGACTGATCGGACGGCTTCGACCGAGGCCTTGAAGAAATGAACTTCAAACTGCGGAATGGGATGCGGTCCGATTTTGCCGTCCGTAATTTGGCCGACAAAGAGCGCGCCGGGCTCAGCTTCAAGCCTGCCTCGCAAATCCTCTGCCCGTTCACGTTCTTCCGGCGTGAAGTAGACGTGAGCGTGGTAGGGCGCGTCTTCGGCAAAGGTCATGATGCTTCCGCCAAGTTGTGAACAATAGCTGACGCGGCTAGGGCGCAACCATGCTGCTGGCCGTAGATGCAGGCAATACCAATGTGGTCTTTGCGCTCGTGAAAGGGCGCGAGATCAAGGCGCGCTGGCGTATCGCGACCGACCCGCGACGGACCGCCGACCAATATGCCGTCTGGCTGCACCAGCTCCTTGAGCTCGAGGGATTCGAGCGGGATGCAGTGGATGCCGTGATCATCGGTACGGTGGTTCCCCGGGCCCTGCACAACCTCGAAGTCCTTGCGAGCAAGTATTTTCACACAGATGCATTGATCGCGGGACAGGGGCGGGCGTCCTGGCCGATGGCTCTGGACGTCGATGAGCCGCATAATGTCGGTGCCGACCGCGCGCTCAATGTTATTGCGGCCCACGAGAAGCATAAGGGCGATCTGATCGTCATCGATTTTGGAACGGCGACAACCTTCGACGTCGTCGATGGAGCGGGCTCCTACAAGGGGGGGATCATTGCCCCGGGTATCAACCTCTCCCTCGATGCGCTTGTGAATGCCGCTGCGAAGCTGCCCCGCATCGCGATCGAAGCGCCGAAGGACAATTTGTCCGTCATCGGGCGGACGACCGAGAGCCAGATGCTTGCCGGAATCTATTGGGGCTACGTTGCGATGATGGAAGGGCTGGTCGCGCGTCTCAAGTTAGAGATCGGCCGACCTGTCACCGTTCTAGCAACTGGCGGTCTTGCGACCCTCTTCGACAAGCACACCGATCTGTTCGATGCCGTTGAACCCGATCTCACGATCCAGGGGTTGGGCTTACTCTACCAGAGGGCTGCGTCGGTTTAGATGGTTCCAGGCGAAGAACTGCTGTTCTGCGCGCTCGGTGGGTCGGGCGAAATCGGCATGAACGTCAACCTGTACGGCACCCAGGGCCAGTGGCTCATGGTGGACCTTGGGTTGACCTTCGCCGACCCGGATTATCCGGGGATCGATCTCATTCTTCCAGACCTCGAATTCATCGAAAAGCAGCGCGACCGCCTCGCGGGGATCGTTCTCACGCATGGGCATGAGGATCATATCGGCGCGATCCCCTATCTGGCGGGAGAGCTGAAGGCGCCCCTCTACGCAACGCCCTTCACGGCGGGCCTGATTGCCGAGAAATTGGAGGAGGAAGGCCTCACCGGGCAGGTAAAGCTGAACGTCATCGCCCGGGATGCGAGCTTCGACATCGGCCCTTTCAAGCTGACCTATGTAGCGCTTGCGCATTCCATTCCCGAGGGGAATGGCCTGCTAATCGAGACTCCGCATGGTCGGATCTTCCACACAGGCGACTGGAAGATCGACGAGACGCCTGTTCTGGGTGAGCCGTCGAGTCACGAGGCTTTGGAGCAGGTAGGAGACAGAGGCGTCCTCGCGCTTGTCTGCGATTCAACGAACGTCTTTCAGACCGATGTCTCGGGCTCGGAAGCAGCGGTGCATGAGGGTCTCCAAAATGAGGTCGCCCGCGCAAAAGGGCGTGTCGTCGTCACGACCTTCGCCTCGAATGCTGCCCGGCTTCAGACCATCGGGCGCGTCGCGAATGAAACGGGTCGTCGAGTTTGCATGGCGGGACGTTCGCTCGACCGAATCGCCAGGGTCGCGAAGGCAACGGGATATCTTCGGGACTTTCCAGAAACGGTCGACTTCGAAACCGCAATGCGCTTGCCCAAGAGCGAGGTGCTGATCATCGCGACGGGAGGTCAGGGCGAACAACGTGCCGCCCTCGGCCGCATTGCCCTCGGCAATCACGACCTTAAGGTGAGGGAAGGCGACACGGTGATCTTCAGCTCGAAGATCATCCCCGGCAACGAGGCCGCCATCGGCCGAATCATGAATGCGCTCTCGGACTTAGGCGTAATCATCGTCACCGATCGGCAGGCGCATGTGCATGTTTCGGGTCACCCGGGCCGACCCGAGCTCGCGCAAATGTACGACTGGATCCGACCTGAGATCGTCGTGCCGGTCCATGGTGAGCCTCGCCACATGGCCGAGCAGGCGCGCTTTGCCCTGGCACACGGGGTCCCCCAGGCGCTCGTCCAGCATAACGGCGATCTCGTGCGCCTCGCTCCGGATGGACCGAAGAAGCTGGATGAGGTCCGCGTCGGCCGCCTGGTTCTCGACGGCGATGTCATCCTGCCCGCGGATGGGAGCACCATCACGGAGAGGCGGCGACTCGGCTACGCCGGCCTCATCAGCGTTGCGTTGCCCGTCGGCACGGACGGCGAGTTGGCCGGCGACCTTGTCATCAGGCCTTATGGAGTGCCCGTCGAAGAGGACCGGGACGATTTCATTGCGGACGCGATGGATTCAGCGAGACGCGCGTTCACTTCGTCACTCTCGGAAGATCAGCTTCGCGAAGCCATTCGGCTCGCAGTTCGCCGTTGCGCAACAGCCTGGACAGGCAAGAAGCCGGTCGTCGACGTCATGCTGGTAAGGACGGGCGTGTGAAGTGGACGTCGATCTCGGCAATCTACTTCCTGCTCCTCGTCGGAAGCGCATTCCTGCTTCTGCCGTTCGGGGTGAAGACGCATGAGGAGGTCGGAGCGGACCGCATCCCGGGGCAGGCCGACAGCGCGCCCCACAAGTTCGACTTGAAGGTCCATCTCTTGCGCGCGGCAGTGCTGGCGGCCGTGCTGATGGCCATCTTCTATGTGAACTACGTCAACGGCTGGATCACCACCGCCGACCTCGACTTCTACAATTAACCGTCAGCGCTTCTTGTCGAGAACCTGTGCGAGCGCCGCATACAGCTTACCCATGTCGGACGACATCAACGTCACTGCGATCATGCCGCCGTCGCGCTCGGCCAAAATCCGGCGAAGCATCGATTCGAAATCGTGGACATAGCGGTTAACCGACTGCTGGAACTCGATGTCGGTCTCGTAGTGAGCGCGGATGTCCCGCGTCTCCGAACCGTCGAGCAGTCGAACAGCCCGCCGCGTGAACACGCCGCGGTTGCCTTTGAGGTAGGCATCCCACGCCTTGTCGTCGACTTCGTCGGACAGGATCTTGCCGACGTCGATCGAGGCGGAGTTCATCGAGTCCATGAGAAGCGAGACGCGGCGTGCAAAAGCTTCGCTGTCCTTCTCGCGCTGTTCCGCCGTTACCTGCTCCATATGCTGCTCGAGCGCTGAGGCACTGCGTCCAAGGGTCAGCATTTGTTCGGTCAAGCGATCCGATGCTTCGCGAGCGGCGTCGACCGCGCGGGCAGCGGTAAGCTGTACGTCGGTAAGCCGCTGCTCGATTTCATCCCGGATCACCTCCTCGAGCGCCGTACGAGTCGCCGCTGAAAGAGTCCGGGCACTTTCAGGAACGACATTCGCGATCGCCTCACGAGCCCGTTCAGCGGCGTGGGCGGCAGCCTCGCGCACCTGGACCATGGCGTCGACGAGGGCCGGGCCAGTGTCGTTGCAGAGTTTCGTCGCTTCGTTCTGCGCGGCCGAAATTGCGTGGGCGAGAGCGAGAATCCGCTCGCCCGCGTCGCCGACTCCTTCATCGAGCGTGGCGAGCAGTGAAGCGAAGCGGTCCTGCTGCTCCGCAATTCCTGTAGCCGACGTGGCTATGCGGTCGCTCGCTTCGACTGCGGCCTGACGCATCCATTCGAGCTCGGGCCGGATGGTCGAAGTTGCATCCGTCAGGCGTGAAGCGCCCGCCTCGGCATCGCCGATTGCGGTCGACAATTGCTCGCGGACATCGGCGGTGAGGCGGCCGACATAGTTCCGCAGCGCCTCGGCCCTCTCTGCCAGGACTTCGATCGCTTTGTCCTGCGTGCCTGTTTCCGTCGAAAGCTGCTCAAGCTGCGTGCGAGCTTGTCCGATGGATTGGACGAATGCCGCTGCTCTTTGATCGCCCTGCGCAGCGA
>JBKPKE010000148.1:0-8266 GCA_046730955.1 Pseudomonadota bacterium | reverse complement strand
GGGCGACACCTCTGGGATCCGGGCCGTCTCTGCTTCACGACCGGGGATGCCTGAAGCAGCCGGTTCTTCTGACTCTGCGCGCCTGACCCGATGGATGAACCGGCTTTTGACTAACGTTGGATAAGCTTCCTCAGTGGTTGCCGCACGATACGATCTTCGTCGGCGAACTGTGAACGGGGGGGGAGTGCCGGGGGGAATAGTCGAGCGGGCGTTCCAGCTCGCTCCACGGTGCAGCGGAATCAAAGAACTGCGGAAGGCCCTGGCGACGGAAGGCTTTTCTCAGTTTGACGCTCATCTCAACGGGCTCGGGATCCAGCGCGAGCTCCGCAAGCTCTACAATCAAGGCAGTGGAGCGAAGAAACGAGGGCCAAAGTCCAGCTAGCGTCTGCTTTCGACCCGTTGCAGACATTAGCTCAAGTCAGGAAATCGCCTGCGCCTCCGGAAAATTCCACGTTCCGTCGAGAATCTCGGGTCGAGGACGGTAGAGCCGGACCATGTAATTCCAGCCGGGCATAATCGGCAGGCAGTTTGCAACGCCCCGCTCGCAGCCGCCGAACTGGATTACGACTGACCCGTCAGGCTCCTTCTTCGCGGTGATGTTGTTCAGCGTATACCTGTCGAGGTCGTTCTTCTGATAATATCCGTCCGCGCCATAGACGCTGATTGACCAGAAGCCGTCCACCGGCACTCCGGCAGGAGCTTCCAATCGATACAAGGTCTGAGCCTCGTTCTCCCTCGGCGTGAAGTTGAGATAGATGGCATCGCGTGGCGGATTGGCCCCCCAGGCGGAAGCAGCTCCAAGCAGGCGTTGAACCGGGTCGACTTCGTCCTTGGTTCCAAATGCCTTGCTGGTGTCCGTGACCGTGCCTGCGAGAACAAGCAAGGCGTCCCGGACCGTCTTCTGGCTGTCCTTGTCCCAAGCCGGAACCTCCCACGCGCCGGGACCGCCGGGCTGCGAGACCAAGATCGCATTCTGAAGCGCGTGCACCCTCTTAAGGTCTCCGATCGCAGTCGGATCGACCAGCGTCCGGATACCGACCATCACGTAGCGAGTGTCGTAGTGGTCACGACTAAGCGTGTGGCTGCCCGGCTCGTAGATTGTCGGGCGGGAGTATTGATCCTCGTCGAAGACCTGCATGGACATGAAGCGGCCACCGGCATCGGGCAGCGTGATCGTCACAGGACCCGCATCGAGATCGAAAACGGCGGAGGAATAGAGCGTGTCGCGATTGCCCCGGATAACTATTTGGTGATCGAGTGACATGAGTTCGCGGGCGTGGTGAATGCGACCGATCCCAACGGCGGCAATAGGATGACTAAAATACATGTCGCTTTCGGCCCGGACAAAATTGTTCACGGTGACAGGAGCGGCGGTTTGGCCTGGGGCGGCCTCAGATGCGGGTTTTTCGAGAGTAGATGCGTCGGTCACTGCGCGCCTCCTTCAAACCTGCTCGACCAAGGATGGCGGGAAGTATCGACCGCTAACGACGTCCTCGGATGGACCGTAGAAGCGGAATGTGAGGTTATACTTTCCGCCTTCCGGCGTGGGCAGCCAGTTCGGCTCAGGGCACCCCGCTGGCTGCTCAGGCGCGAACCAAAGCGTCATGGACCCGTCGGCATTGGGCTGAAGTCCCGATTGCTTGTTCAGCAAGAACCGGTCGAGTGAATTGGGGATCACCGTGAACTCCTTCGAATCCACTGCGATCACCGACCAGAAGTAACGCACCTGCGCATCGGGCGGCGCGTCGGCCGGGAATGTCAGCGACAGTGTCTTGCCGCCATCGTTGTCACGGGCCGCGAAATAGATCACTTCGTGCGAATTATTGGCCCAAATGCCGGTGAAATTGGCGATCGAGCGCATCTGCCAATCCCCCGCATAATTGCCGATGATGCGCGGGCGGACCCAGCCGTTGCCCATCTGGCCCATGCCAGCAATCGCCTTAACGAAATCAGGAATTGCCTTGTCGTGGATCACCCCTTCAATCCGCTCGCGCTCCGCTGGATTCTGCGCTGCCGCGGCTACCGCACGAGCCTTTGCCTGGAGCGGCTCGATACCCGGATTGATGTCCGGCTCGCTCGCCAGAATCTCATCGGTGCCGGCGAAAGCTTCCGCTCCCGGGAAGCGGTCGAAATCGATCGGGATCGGGTCCGGCACCTTGGGTGCGCCGGTCGCCTTCAGCGTCGCCGACTTCTGTAAACGGATGGCTTCGTCGGGATCGGCCCCGAGCTCGACCCGCATCAGCAGCCGCGACTTGCGGTTCGGAAGGTCAATTCGAAGTGCGTCGCTAGGAAGCCCTGGGTTCGAGCCCTTCAAACACAAGGCGAACCGACCCGACGAGTGATCCGGGAAGTTGCGCTCGTTGATGTTGAGCGTGACTTCGCCCCATCCGTTCAGGAGTTGGAATGTGTAATAGCGGCCCTCGATCTTCGGCAGGTCGAGGATCGTTGCGCTAGTTTCATCTACTGCGATCCAAGCTTCGCTGTAGGCTACGTCGAGGTTGGGATTTGCCCACGCGACACCGCCGGGGGCCCGGTGGATGATCTCGTTCCAACGGAGGCCATCGTCGAGGTCACGGCGCTCCTGCCGCAGCACAAGCCATCGGGACAGCATGTACTGATAGGCGTCGATCGCATCTTGGTCGGAAGGACGGCTTCCCCCCTCAGTTTTGCCAGTGGTCAGCGGGGATTGCGTAAGCGTTTGATCGGACACGGGAGCACCTCCTCAGGTCGCGATGCTCTCGTGCGACGACACAACCTATTGCTCTATCAGGCGAACCCCCCAAGACCCTCTAATGTCTGCTTTCCACCCACTGCGGACATCAGCCGATCACCCGCTTTTCGACGAGCCGAAGCCTCCCATGGGCCAGTGACGCTCGATGCGGGCAATTCCCGATGGTCCCAGGCGGTTCGCGGGTTCAAGGCAATCGCACCTGGGTGTCGCCATGGAACAGCTTGTCAACTTCATCGAATTCGCCGTCGCCTTGATGGCCACGACCGTGGTGCTCCGGCGCAGGCACCATTGAGAACCGAATCAAATGTCCTCCGATGAAAGCGGCGTGGCGGTCTTCATCCTCGCCGCATTCGCCTATGCGATGTTCATCAATATTCCCGAATGGCGCTGAGGCCGGCTTCAGGATTTCTGCGTTTTGGCAATCGCCGCGCGAACGGCCTTGGTCAGCGCCTCCGACCGGAATGGCTTGGTCAGAAGCGGCGCATCGGGGGCGATCCGGCGAATGGAATCGGTCTCGCTATAGCCCGACACGAACAGGATGGCCTGGTCGGGCTGCTTCGATAGGATTCGGCTTGCGACGTCCGCCCCGGAAAGACCGGGCATGATGAAGTCAAGCACCACAAGGTCGGGGCGCTCGGCGGCATAGGCAGAAAGGCCGGACCGCCCGTCGTTCGCCTGAAACACATTATAGCCATGCTCGGCGAGGCTCTCGCTGATGAATGCGCGGACGTCCGGATCGTCATCGATGACGAGGATCTTCTCCGCGCCCGGCTCATGCGCCCCGTCATGCTCGTCGGAGTCCCGATGGGCGGAGGATTGTTCGTGCCGCCCCGCCGCCTCCCTGAAATAGAGGCTAACCGTCGTGCCCTTGCCTGGCTCGCTCTCGATGCGCGCAATCCCGCCCGATTGCAGCGCCATGCCGTAGACCATCGAAAGGCCGAGACCCGTGCCCTTGCCGACTTCCTTGGTGGTGAAGAAGGGCTCGAACGCGCGTTCCCGGACGGCTTTCGGCATGCCGGCGCCCGTGTCGCTAATGCACAGCTCTATGTACCGTCCATCGTCGAGCTCCGGGTCGCCAACGCTTTCCACCAGCCGCGAAGTGAAGCTCAGGACTCCTCCCGTCGGCATCGCATCGCGCGCGTTGATCGCCAGGTTGAGCACTGCCACCTCGACCTGCGTGGGGTCCGCAAGCACGGACATCATCTCCTCGTCGAGATCGAACCTCTTTTCGATGCCCGGACCGAGCACGTTCTTCAGCAAGGGCCGCATATTCTGAATCAGCGGTCCAATGTTGGTCGCGCGCACCTCGAGGCGCTGCACGCGGCTGAAAGCGAGCAACTGGCCCGTAAGCCGCGCGCCCCGCTCCGCGGCAGTCAAAGCATTCGTAGCATATCGCTTGAGCTTCTCGTCCTCGATCCTCTTCGCCAGAAGATCGAGCCCTCCGACGACGACGGTGAGCAAATTGTTGAAGTCGTGGGCGATGCCGCCCGTCAGCTGACCGAGCGCTTCCATTTTCTGGCTCTGCCGAAGCTGCTCCTGGGCGGCCTTGAGCTCCGTGATGTCGCGCGCCTCGAACAGCAGGTAGATGATCTTTCCGTCGGGGTCTTTCACCGGCTGGACCGAGACGTCCAGGAAGGCGGTCGGCGTTCCCTCTCGCTCCATGCGCACTTCGGTCGTGAAGATCTCGCCCTTTGCGGCCCTGGCGATCCCGGCCTTCATCACCGCCTGGTGCTGCGGATAGTTGCGCATCGTCGGCGCGTCCCACAGCTTCTTGCCGAGCGCATTGTCGGGCGACGGGTCGCGCCAGCTTTCCCGCCGATTGTTGACCGCAAGAACGGTCCCGTCGGGCTCGAGCAGGACCATCACTTCAAGCGCCGCTTCGAACACGGCGCGGAACTGCGCTTCACGGCGAGCGAGCTCGGCGGTTCTTTCCTCGACCTGCCGCTTGAGGTCGAGCTCGGCTTCCTTCGCGACGGTGATGTCGGTGGCGGCCCCGATGAACCCCGCCAATTCCCCGTCGGGGCCGAAGCGCGGCGAGCTCGTGCTCTTCAGCCAGCGATACTGGCCGTCGCCGTTCATGTACCGGCCCTCGAGCGTGAACGTCTCGCGCGTTGCTTCGCCCGCGATCGATTCCTGGACAATGCGATCGTGATCGTCGGGATGGATCCGCTCGCGCCAGTCGAGCGTCCGCGCAAGCTCGCGATCGCCGCCGACGAAGTCGACATACTCCTCGTTCACGAAATCGCGCGTGCGGTCGAGCCGCGTGACCCACATCATCACCGGCGCCTGGTTCGCGATCCTTCTGAAGCGCTCCTCACTCTCGCGCAGAGCCCGCTCGGCCGCGCGCTGCTCGGTCACGTCCTGCACGAGGATGATCAGCCCGAACACCTCGCCCGACGAGTCCGCCCACGGCATGTAGTTCGTCTGGACCGCCAGGCTTCCGCGCGTCGGATGGACAAAGTCGGACGCGAAGAACTTGCGCTCCCCGCCCATTGCCGCCGCGACCAGCGGCTCGCGCATCTTCCACGCTTCCTCACCGAGGAGCTCGCGCATCGTCAGGCCGAGAAGCTCAGAGCGCGGCCTCTCGAACCAGTCCGCCATCGGCTTGTTCATGAAGCGATACCGGAGGTCGCGGTCGGCAAAAGCGACCATGACGGGCAGCATGTCCGCAACGGCCAGGATGCCCGCGAAGTCGAACCCTCCGCCCGGCAGCGGCGGAGCGGGAGGCGCAGGCGACACCGCCTTGCCCTTCAATGGCTTAGCCGTGTCGGCCATGGCTCGGACATGCTGAAGCGATTTCCCCCAAGAGTCACGTGCGAAGCATGCCGTGCAGCCCTCGGCAATTAACAACATTAAGGCCGAGCCGGTTCCAGTGCACTCCCGCGCCACTCCGCTTCGGAACGCAACCCAGGTTAGTGCGGCGTCATCAATTTATGCTAAGTCTCTGATTCGCGGGACGTTCTACCCCACCCCGGCCCGCACCCGCCGGGCGGCTTGCCCCTAGCAGCCGCCCGGTATCTCGCGGGTGGGCGCGCTTCCGGGGGGACGCTCGTGGCTTTGTACCGGATCTACTGCCTCGACGGCGTGCAGCGCTTCACGCGCACCGAGAACGTCGAGGCGCCGAGCGACGAGGACGCGATCTTCCGCGCCCGCGCGATGATGAGCGATTGCCTGACCGCCGAGGTCTGGGACCGCGACCGTCTCGTCGCGCGCCTCGCCCCGCCTGAATCCACGCGCAGCCTCGCCTGAAGGGGCTGTCCTACAGCCGCGCCTTTTGCATAAGGGCCGCGGATGCACGCATCCGAGCTCAGCCGCAGCCCCGACCTTTCCATCCCCGCCCTCCCCGTCGTCTGCGAGCGATGCAAGGCGCAGGCACCGCCGGCGACGAGGCCTTCGCGGGAATTCCCGACATCCTCGCCTTCGAGCCCGTTCCGCGCCGCGCCCGCTCCGACGGCTGGAAGCCGGAGCACCAGCGCGCCTTCAACGCCGCCTTGGCCATCACCGGCAGCCCGCGCGCCGCCGCCCGAACCATCGGCAAGCATGAGTTCGGCGCCCAGACCCTGCGCAAGGCGCGCGGCGGGCGGAGCTTCGCCGAGGCCTGGGACGCCGCCATGGACCTCGCCCGCGAGCGCGAGTTCGAGCGCGTCCGCGAAAGCCTGGGCGAGCTTGCCGGCGATACGGCAGCCGCTCTCGCCCGGCTCGACCCCGAATCCTGTGAGGACGGCGAGGCGGAGCGGAGCGAGCATGATCACGTGCAGGGCCGCATCCGCGAGCGCCTCCTCGGCGCCCGCCGCCTCTTCCTTCATGAAATCAGCGGTGACCCTGTCCTTCGCGCAGCCTGGGAAGTGCTCTGCGGCCCGGTCGACTGGGACAAGGCCGGCCGCCTCGAGCCTCAGGCCAACGAGCCCTACGGAACGCCCAAGATGCGCAGGCCCGAGATGATGATCCCGGCCGAGAACGGATGGCTGCACGACCTCGTCGGCTGCGGCGAGGACAAGAACGGGGAGCTGCTGAGAATGTTTGATGAATATCGACGCGAGAGCACCGCGCGCAGCGCCGCCGACGCGCCCAAGCGCGGCGCCGAAGCAGCGCGAAGAGATGCGAAGCCAGAGCGGCCGACGACCGGCGAAGCCGTGTCGATCGACGTCACGGATTCACTCCCGTGACGGCTCAAACCCCACCTTCTGCGCCATCCTCAACCCGAAGGGGCCGCGGATACGGGGATTCTAGAAACTCCTCGGCCGACCCTCAGTCGCCCTTGTCGCCTTCGTTGCGCGGCTTCTTCGTGCCGGAATGCTTCTTCACGTCCTGGCCAAGCGAGCGCGACTGATCGTCGCTGTCGCTGAACTGGCCCTTCTCGTCGCGACGCTGATAGCGCTTGTCGCCTTTGTGCGGCTCTACGAGTTCACGCTGGGACATTTGTTACTCCTGTATCTAAAAGCACCGAGCGAAAACGTGCGGGCCGGAATCGGGGTTCCTCGCGCGAGCACCGAGACTAAGGCGAACGACGGCGCAGCCGACGCTTCGACTTGGTCGAGAGATGCGAAGCCAGAGCGGCCGACGACCGGCAAAGCCGTGTCGATCGACGTCACGGATTCACTCCGTGACGGCTCGGCCAGTTCCTTCTGCGCCATCCTCAACCCGAAGGGGCCGCGGGTTCGGGGGTTTTCAGTGAAAGCACCGGGCGCCCCGTTGACAGCAGCTCACCTCTTGTAAACTACGGTTGACAGATACCCCGCTGTAAACTATAGGAGACAAAGTTGATCGAGGTGCGGCAGACCACTCGATTTGCGACGTGGTTGGCGGGTCTGCGCGACGAACGTGCCCGGGCGCGCATCCTGAAGAGGCTTGATCGAGCCCAGGCAGGGAATTTGGGAGACGTCGCTCCGGTGGGCGAAGGCGTCTCGGAGATGAGGATTTTCTACGGTCCGGGCTATCGCGTCTATTTCGTCAAGCGAGGTTCGGAGCTGATCGTCCTGCTGTGCGGCGGTGACAAGTCGACGCAGGGCGCGGACATCGAAGAAGCGAAGGCTTTGGCTAAGGAGATTGGATGATGGCCAAGATCGAAACTACCGCTTTCGACTCCGCCGATTATCTCAATACGGCCGAAGCCATCGCCGCATATCTCGATGCCTATCTTGAGGATGCTAGTCCCGAGGAGCTTCGCGGTGCACTCGACACCGTTGCACGTTCGCACGGCATATCCGACCTCGCGAAACGGACCGGGATCAGCCGTCCTGGCATCTACAAGGCTCTCGGCCAGGACGGGAATCCGTCCTTTGAAACGATCCGATCGATCCTGAGCGCGATGGGGTTGCGGCTCACTGTGGAGCCCGCAGAACGAGAGCCGGAGCCGGCCTAGAAGGGCGAGTACACTTCGCGGAGATTCACGAGGCGCAAGCTATTTACGAGGCCCAAAGAAAGACTGCGTGATTGCAGCTAGCCAGCGGCCAAGCGTTCTTCCGTGCTGGTCCGGCCCCATCGATGTGCAGCGAACGTCCTTGCCGGTGACGAGCCGCATCAATTGATCGGCAG
>JBKPKE010000147.1:0-2660 GCA_046730955.1 Pseudomonadota bacterium | reverse complement strand
CTCTATGGGTCGCTGAAGTGAGTGGCGGTCCGTTCCGCTTCTCGGCAACGAAACCTGGACGCTCGCATCTGGGTCTCGAAAACGCGCACAGGGACCTGCAGATCTCGCCGGACGAATTCGACGCGGTTGCTGGCGTTTTGGCCAGATCGCTGGATCATTTCTCCGTGCCGCAACGGGAAAAATCTGAAGTGCTAACGGCCTTCGCGGCGCACAAGAAGGAAGTGACCGAAGGGTGGCGACAAGCGCACGGCGCTAAGGACTAAGCAATAATGGCGCCCAAGGAACGGGCTGTTCTCACGGAGATGGGTAACCGATCGAAATGTCTGCAACGGGTCGAAAGCGGACATTAGGTCCGGGCATGTCCTGATTACTGCGGCGGCGGATGGAAAGTATCCGGGACTTCTAGTTCGAACCGCGGAGTCACTCCATGACCAGCGACACCCCTGTTCTAGAATCTGCGTCCTCGCTTCTGCAGGACGCGCCGACTGTCGTCACCGAGGACAACTTCGTTCGGGCGGAGACGGACCGCTATTTCGCGGAGTTCGCGGCGGAGGGGGCGTTCGGCAAACTCACGCATGACCGTGACCTTGCCGACGTTGGCAACCAGACAATCGTGCGCCTGAATCGCGATACGATTTACTCGCGCGGCCTGTTCGATCTTGATGCTGGGCCGGTCACAATCGCCCTTCCGGAGGCGCATGGCCGCTTCATGTCGCTGCTGCTGATAAGCGAGGATCACCATAACCCGGCTACGTATTACGCTCCGGGATCACACACGAACAGGTCGGTACCCGTTACGTCGCCTTCCTCATCCGCACGTTTGTCGATCCAAATGAGCCAACCGACCTACCAAAGGTTCATGCGCTACAGGACGCAATCACGTTCGAGCAGCCAGGTGGTCCAGGCACCTTTGGGGTTCCGGCTTGGGACAAGCGCTCGCTCGACGAAACGCGCTCCTCGCTCAACAAGGAAATCAATCCCGATAGGACCCGGACGTTTCGGCAAAGCCGACGAGGTAAACCCCCGCGCTCATCTGCTCGGAACCGCACATGGATGGGATGGCAATCCAGCCAAGGATGCAAGCTATGACTCGGTCTCCCCTGCTCAGAACGACGGTAAAGTAGTTCATCGCCTCACCGTGAAAGATGTGCCGGTGGACGGCTTCTGGTCGCTTACAGTCTACAATGCGGACGGGTTCATGGAACCTAACCGGCAGAACGCCTATTCGCTGAACAACGTAACGGCGAAGCGCGACGCTGACGGCGGCTACACGATCCAGTTTGGAGGCTGCGACGGCTCTGTGCCGAACTGTTTGCCGTCATGCCGGGCTGGAACTACGCGGTCCGCCTATACCGGCCCAGACAGTCGATACTCGACGGTAGTTGGAAGTTCCCGAAGGCGACGCCCGTCTAAGGGAAACTGTTATGTCTGCTTTGGGTCGAATGCGGACATCAGTATCGCGTTGGGGATTTCGCGGCAGCAACGAAGTCCGCCACTTCCCGGAAGGGCTGCTTTGCGTGCCTGGCTAAATGTACGATGGCCGAGCCGCAGATGACGCCCGCAGCGCCGGCATCGAGCGCGGTGCGGACGTGGCCGGGCTCGGAGATTCCGAAACCGAATATCGGTGGGGGCGCGCCAGCTTCTTTCACGCGGGCAATGAGAGATCGATCGAACTGGCCGCCGGCATGCGTACCGGTGATTCCGGCGCGGCTGACGCAATACGTGTAGGCCTGCGATAGTTGCGCGATCCTTTGCAGCGTTTCAGGCGGCGTGTTCGCTGCGGCGATCAGCACGGGCTCGACACCGGCTTGCGACATCTCGCGAGCGAACGGTTCGGCTTCCAGTGCGGGGACGTCGGCGATGAGCAGGCTGTCGGCTCCGGCTTCGGCGGCATCGCGAATGAAGCCCGCGCGAGCGACGACCAGATTGGCGTAGGTCAGAATGCCGACCGGCACGTCCGGGTACTTTGCGCGAAAGCTCGCGATCAGATCGAAGCAATTGCCAACGCGGACGCCGGCGTCGAGCGCGCGCTTCGCTGCGGCCTGGATGACCGGGCCGTCGGCAACGGGGTCGGAAAAGGGGATGCCGACCTCGATCATGTCGGCGCCTCCTTCGACCAGCGCGTCGAGCAAAGATGCGCTCGTTTCGAGGTCGGGATCGCCGAGCATGAGGAACCCGCCGAACGCGCCTTCGCCCCGCGCCTTCAGGCGTTCGAACATGCGGGCATAGCGGCTCATGCCGGAGGTCCGAGCAACTGCTGAGCCTGCGCGACGTCCTTGTCGCCTCGACCTGAAAGCCCGACGAGAAGGATGCCCTGGGGCTCCTCGCGTGCGATCTTCAGTGCATGCGCAAGGGCGTGCGCGGACTCGAACGCGCAGAGGATTCCTTCGTTCGTCGCCAGCGCCTTGAAGGCCGCCAGCGCCTCTTCGTCCGTGGCGCCGACATATTGCGCCCGGCCGCTCTCCATGAGGTGCGCATGCTCAGGTCCGACGGCGGGGTAATCCAGGCCGGCCGATACCGACCAGGTGTCCGCGATCTGCCCTTCTTCGTCCTGCAGCACATAGGTCTCGGCGCCATGGAGGATACCGGGGCGCCCGCGCAGCAAGGTTGCGCCATGCTCGGCTCCGTCGAGGCCGCGGCCAGCCGCTTCCACTCCGATC
>JBKPKE010000146.1:0-3407 GCA_046730955.1 Pseudomonadota bacterium | reverse complement strand
GTCCCACTTAGCGTCCACGCATGAACCCGCCGAGAATTCCACGAAGTAGCTGATTGCCTAACTGACGGCCAACGGAACTCGCGATCGACCTGCCAGCCGACTGAATCATCTTGTCCGCCATCGTTGGTCGGGCCGCCTCGCGCGCGCGTCGCGCTTCCTCCCGCTCCTGCGCAACGCGCTGGCGGTCCTCTTCGCGTTGCTGCTGCGCTTCCAGGCGGGCCTGAGCAGCCTGCGCCCGCGCGGTCTCCTTCGCGATGATCGCGTCCTGGCGAGCCTTTTCAGCTGCTGTCCTCTCGGCGTCGGTCTGCGCCTTGGCCGCGGCCGCGGCCGCGGCTGCCTCGTCGCCCTTTGCCTTGAGAATTTCCTCCGCCGAGTCCCGATCGAGCAGGGTGTCGTACTTCGTGCCGATCGCGTCCGTGGTGACGATGACGCTCCGTTCTTCAGCAGTCAGCGGACCGACGCGCGTCGACGGCGGCTTGATCAGGATGCGCTGAACCGGCGAGGGAGAACCGTCGGACTGAAGCAGCGACACCAAAGCTTCGCCGATCTTCAACTCTGTAATTGCAGTTGCAACATCGATTTCCGGGTTGACGCGGAACGTGTCGGCCGCCGCCTTGACCGCTTGCTGGTCGCGTGGAGTGAAAGCGTTGAGCTTGTGCTGAATCCGATTGTTGAGCTGCGCCGCGACCTTATCGGGGATGTCGATCGGATTCTGCGTAATGAAATAGACGCCGACGCCCTTCGAGCGGATCAGTCGGACGACCTGCTCGACCTTTTCCAGCAGCCCTGGCGGAGCGTCGTCGAACAGCAGGTGAGCTTCGTCGAAGAAGAAGCACAGCACCGGCTTGTCCGGGTCGCCGATTTCGGGAAGCTCTTCGAATAGCTCGCTCAGCAGCCAGAGGAGGAACGTCGCATAGAGGCGCGGACTGGCCATCAGGCGGTCGGCGGCCAGCACGTTCACGAGGCCGCGGCCCTGGTCGTCGACTCCGATAAAGTCGTGCAAGTCGAGCGCCGGCTCGCCGAAGAAATGATCGCCGCCTTGGCTCCGCAGCTGCAGCAGCGACCGCTGGATCGATCCGACCGATTGCTTCGAAACGTTGCCGTATTGCAAGGTCAGCTGGTCTGCCTCCTCGCCGCAATGCACCAGCATCGATTGCAGGTCGTCCAGATCGAGGAGGAGCAGTCCCTCCTTGTCCGCAACGTTGAAACCAATATTGAGGACGCCTTCCTGAACATCGTTGAGATTCATCAGCCGGCTGAGCAGTAGCGGGCCCATCTCGCTGACGGTCGTGCGGATCGGATGTCCCTGCTCTCCGAACAGGTCCCAGAATTGAACCGGCACGTCGTGATACGTCCAGTCGGACATGCCGAGGTCCGTCGCGCGCTGGGCGAACACCGGATGCATCTTGGACGTTGGTGACCCGGCCAGTGCAAGCCCGGCAAGGTCGCCTTTCACGTCGGCTACGAAGCTTGGGACGCCCGCGACGGACAGGCCTTCGACGATACCCTGCAAGGTTACCGTCTTGCCGGTGCCCGTCGCTCCGGCGATCAGCCCGTGGCGGTTGGTTCGTTTAAGCTCGAGACCTTGAGGATTGGCGCCGCCGCTGGCGGCTCCGATGAAGATACCTGCAGTCGTTCCATCGGACATGCGCTCTTCCCTCGCACAATCGCTGAGCCACGCCTAGCCGGAGCAAGCGCCCGTGGCGAGAGCCGCATGAACTAGCCTTTCAGCGCTTTCGCGAGAACAGCCCGCGTCTATTGTCGAGCTGTACCAATCTCCACACCGACGAAGGCTTCCGGCGACGTTCCGCGCTTGACCAACAGCAGCACGTTGGTGCGCCCCGCGCGTCGTGCCGTCTCGACTGCGGCCTGAACCTGCGCCGGAGAAGTCACCAGCTGCTGGTTCACGGAGACGATGAGGTCCCCGCGCTGCAGCCCCTTGTCGGACGCGTCGCTGTTCGGGTCGACGGAAGTGACCACCACGCCGCGAGCGCCAGCCGGAAGGCTGAGTGCACGGGAGATCTGCGGCGTGAGCTGCTGGAGCGATAGGCCAAGTGCCGAACTGCCGGGGGTAGTCGGAGTCTCGTCGGAATTGAGGCCCTGGTCGCTGTCGCCACCCAGCTGCTTGGCAAGTTCCTCCTCGGTCGGCCGCTGGCCGACCGCGACGTCGATCGTCTGCCGCTTTCCGCCTCGAATGATCTCGAGCGGGACCTTGGAGCCGACCGGCGTATTCGCGATCAGGTAGGAGACTGTCTGGTCTGGGTTCACGTCGCGTCCGCCGACGCGCAGGATTACGTCACCCTGCTGGATGCCCGCGCGAGCGGCTGGCTCGTTCGGCTGAACCGAGCGGACGATCTCGCCGCGATCCTTCGGGAGGTTGAGCGATTCCGCGATATTTTCGTCGAGGGGCTGGAGGCCGACGCCGAGATATCCGCGCTCAGGGCGCTGACCGCGGCGGAGGGAGTCGATCACCGGCTTCGCAAGTTCGGCCGGGATGGCGAGGCCGATACCCACCGACGCGCCAGTCGGCGAGATGAGCGCCGAGTTGATGCCGATCACATTGCCGTTGAGATCGAACATCGGGCCGCCCGAATTACCCATGTTGATGGACGCATCGGTCTGGATGTAGCGGTCGTAGGCTCCCGCACCGGTAATTCCGCGATGCAGGGCCGAAATGATGCCGGCCGTGACCGTGCCGCCAAGGCCGTACGGGTTCCCGATCGCCAGGACCCAGTCGCCGACGCGCGCGTGCTGGCTGTCTCCCCAGTTCACGAAGGGCAGGTTCTGTCCCTCGATCTTGAGCAGCGCGAGATCCGAAGCAGTATCGCGACCGACGATCCGCGCTGGATACTCTCTGCGATTGGTCATGGTCACGGTGACCTGGTCGACCGTGCCGTTGCCCGTTGCGCTCTGGATCAGGTGGTTGTTGGTGACGATGTAACCGTCAGGCGAGACGATGAAGCCCGAGCCCAGCGAGCCGGTCTCACGAGTCCGCGGACCGCTTTGCTGGCCTTGCCCCTGACCCTGCCCACCACCCTGTCCGCCTTGTCCTCCGTCCGGGAAGCCAAAGCGTTTGAAGAATTCCTCGAGAGGGTCGGCCTGGCTTCGTACGGGAACGCGCTGGCGTGTGGAGATGTTCACCACGGCCGGCTGGAGCTTTGCCGCAAGGTCGGCGAAGGACTGCGGTGCTCCGCGCGGCGCCATCGCCGCCGGAGCGTTCTGAGCGACCTGGGCTCCGGCGGACCCTGTCGCTAGCGAAAAAGCGGTTCCACCCAAAAGCAGCGCTGTTGCAACTCCGTAGGCGTACCGCACAGTGCCGGACTCCTTCGCTCTCATCAAAACTCCATGAATTGCACGTTTAACACCCGTAATGGGGCTAGATAGATAGCCTGAACTCGAATTGAACG
>JBKPKE010000145.1:0-7087 GCA_046730955.1 Pseudomonadota bacterium | reverse complement strand
GCGGAAACCTGTGCATTTCCGCCTCATGGCCCGGCCAGATGCGCACTGTCTGGGGCGACCACCGGCGCTTCTTCGAGACCTATTTCTCAACCTATCGCGGGCTCTACTTCACCGGCGACGGATGCCGCCGCGACGAGGATGGCTATTACTGGATCACGGGCCGCGTCGACGACGTGATCAACGTCTCGGGCCATCGCGTCGGCACCGCCGAGGTCGAGAGCGCGCTCGTCGCTCATCATTTGGTGGCGGAGGCCGCGGTCGTCGCCTTCCCACACGACATCAAGGGCCAGGCGATCCACGCCTACGTCACGCTGAATGCCGGCGAAGAAGGAAGTGACGAGCTTCGCGCAAAACTAGTGCAGGAGGTGCGTCGCAAGATCGGAGCACTTGCCGCACCCGAGCGCATTCAATTCGCGCCCGCGCTTCCAAAGACCCGCTCCGGAAAGATCATGCGCCGGATCCTGCGCAAGATTGCCGAAGGCGAGAGGAGTGGCTTTGGCGATACGTCGACGCTGGCCGACCCAACGGTCGTCGACTCACTGCTGGCCGGCGCAAGAGAGTTCCAGAAAACACCCGCCTGACGCTTTGCGGGTCCACCCTTAGCGGCTAACCCTTGGCTGCAAGGGGGAATGCCAATGGCGACGGTCGCAGCCGCGGATAGTCACAAGAGCTGGTCGATGACCCGTGTGGTTGCGGCCTCCTCCGCAGGCACCGCGTTCGAATGGTACGACTTCTTCATCTTCGGCAGCCTCGCGACCACAATTCAGAAGGTCTTTTTCGCCGGTCTGAACCCGAACGCAGGGCTGATCGCCGCCCTTGCCCTCTTTGCCGCCGGTTTCGCATTCCGCCCGCTAGGCGCGATCATTTTCGGCGTGATTGGCGATCGCCTCGGGCGCAAGGGGGCCTTCCTCGCGACGGTCAGTCTGATGGGAGCATCGACGTTCCTCATCGGCGCCCTGCCGACCTACGCTACGGCGGGGATCATCTCGCCAATCCTGCTGATACTGCTCCGCATCTGCCAGGGCATCGCACTCGGTGGAGAATATGGTGGTGCTGCGATCTATGTCGCCGAGCATGCCGAGAACGACAAGCGCGGGGCCACGACCGGTTGGATCCAGAGCACCGCTTCGTTCGGCCTGATCGCCGGACTGCTCATCATCCTGGCGACACGTTCCGCAACCGGCGAGGAAGCCTTCCTTCAATGGGGCTGGCGAGTGCCTTTCCTCATGTCCATCATCCTCCTCGGCATCTCCCTCTGGCTTCGGTTCAAGCTGTCGGAAAGCCCGGCCTTTGCGAAGCTCAAAGAAGATGGCGAGGTCTCCAAAGCGCCGCTCCGCGAGGCTTTCGGCCAGTGGCCGAACTTGAGGCGAGTCCTGATCGCTTTCTTCGGGCTGATGTGCGCACAGGGGGCGGTTTGGTATCTGGGCTTCTTCTACGTTCAGGTTTTCCTGACAAAATCGCTCGGCGTCGCCGACGCTACCAAGGACGCGCTCATGCTGACGATTACGATCGTTACGGCGCCCCTATACATCTTCTTCGGCTGGCTATCCGACAGGGTCGGTCGCAAACCGGTCATGATCGGCGGGATGCTATTTGCGCTGTGCGCTTACTTCCCTGCGTTCCACGCCATTGCCAATGCTGCGAACCCGGCGCTTGTCGAAGCGCACAGGGATCAGCCGGTGATCGTGTACACTGATCCGGCAACCTGCTCGGTTCAGTTCGATCCCGCTGGAACCCGCCAGTTCAAGACAGCCTGCGACATCGCCAAGAGCCTGCTCGCGGGAACCGGCATTTCTTATCGCAATGCGACCTCCGCTGATGGACGAACCGTCGTCGCGGTTGGCGACCACAGAATTGAAGTTGCGGACGGCAACAGCCTTTCCGGAGCGCAGCTCAAATCGCTGAAGGAAGACATCGGCGGGACGTTGAAGGCGGCGCTATCCACCGAAGGCTATCCCTCCAAAGCCGACCCCGCCGCAATGAACGTGCCAATCATCGTCTTCTGGCTGCTGGTACTGGCTGTGGCAGCCACTGCACTTTACGGCCCTCAGGCGGCTGCACTCGTCGAGATGTTTCCGACGCGCGTTCGCTACACCGCCATGTCCTTGCCTTATCATGTGGGGACCGGCTGGGTCGGCGGTTTCCTGCCGGTGACCAGCTTCGCGCTGGCGACGATCACCGGCAATATCTATGCGAGCCTGTGGTATGCGGTGTTCTTCACTGCCATGCCGATCATCGTCTCACTGATCTGGCTGAAGGAAACGCGCGGGATTTCGCTCGACGAGGTCTAGGGCGCCCAGTGGATGTCGATCGGTTGCTCTATTTCCGCGAGCAGCCTGCCGATGGGCAGTTTTGAGCTATACCCGTCCCCGATCGCACCCTCGAGCAACTCCCGCTTCCTGTCTCCCGTAATGGTGATGAGGATCGTGCGTGCCGACAGGATTGCCGCGCGAGTCAGGGTCACACGGGGGACCGGGGCGTCCTCCGGCATCGGATCAGGCATGATGCCGACTGCGCGACGCGCCTTAGGGGCATCGAGAGCATTCTGCAGATCGGGCCCAGCGAAGAGCGAGGCGGTATGCCCGTCCTCACCCATGCCCAGCCAAACGAGATCGGGTGGCCAGGGCAGATCCTGAAGACGCGCGTCGGCCGAGTTGCCTGCCAGCTTGTAGTCCGGGATATCTCCCGTGATCGGGATGACCCGGGCTCCGCTCGGCAGGAACGCCCTGGCAATGCCGCGAACGTTGCTGCGTTCGTCATCCATCGGCACCAGCCGCTCGTCCGTGGGGATGATCGTCACCTGCTTCCAGGGCAGTTTCTTCGCCGCGAGGGCCCCGAAGATCGGTTGTGGCGTCCGACCGCCGGGTAGTGCGATCAACGAAGCATTCCGTGCATCGACCGCGCTCTCGACGATGAAGCCCACGTCGCCGGCGACAGCGTCGGCCATCTCGTCGGTGCTGTCATATTCCCACCATTCCGCTTCGATCATTCTATTGCGCCTGCCTGTATGCCATCTGCGACGCGACGGGTTCCCCGCGCCGGTTGTAGGCGGGCCTATACACGAATCTCGCCGTGACCAGCCTGCATGTCATTTGATCAACGGCGGGATCCCCGCTCGATTGATAGATTCTGCAGTCGCTCACGCGACCGTTCGGCTGAACGGTGAACATGACGAACGGAGCAGCGCCCCCGGACAATCTGCGGCGCAGCTCTGAAGGATAGTCCCTGCTGCGAAGGCTCGGCGTCATCAGTTGGGCTCGAGTCGCGATTCCCTCGCCGCCACCCCCACTCCCGCTTCCGGCGCCTCCGGAACCCGTCCCCGTACCCGAACCACCGGCTCCTGTTCCAACCCCTGGACGTTCGCCAGCCCCTTGGGTCGCCGAAGCGCCTTCGTTGGGCGTCTGGGTAGGGGTCACCGGCTCGGGCACGGGCAGTTGGATTCGCGGCTTGGGGGCGACCACCGGCGTGGCCTGGCTCTTGATGTTCTCAGGCGCAGCCGCCCCTTCCTTCTCCTTGGGTTTTTGCTTGGTTTCAGCCGGCTTCGGCACATCAGGTTGGGGAGGCGGAGGCGGCGGAACTTCCGTCACGTCAAAGACCCGCATCACGCTCTGCGGATCGGTGAAATCCATTCGCCCGGAGATGTGCAGGAATACGAAGAGCAGGGCAGCGTGGATAGCCGCCACGGCTGCAATGGCGCTGCCCTTGTCGCGCGAGTTGAGATTTGAACGGTACATGCGTTGGCCGACAACGCAGCGTTCTGCTGCACGGTTGCGGCTGTGTCACGACCGTTTCGGGACGAGAAGACGCCGGGCGGACGGCGGCCCGCCCGACGCATGACAGGTTTAGAAAGCGCGATCAGCGGCTGCTGCTGCTCCGTCGGCCTCCTCCGTGGCTGGCCTTGCCGCCCTTGCTTGCAATCTCGCGCTGCTTGGCGGGGTCCATTGCTGCGAACCCGCGCTTTGAACCACCGCTGCTCTTGGATGCGGCCATCACCTTCCTCCTAATCCGCTACTGTTTTGTAGCGTCAGGCAAACCCGCACGGGGAACAGCAGTTCAACTGTTTCACCTGGGTTAGGAGGATTACGGCTGATGCAGAACGGCGCCTCAGTAGATGGCGTTAAGCGTCCGATTGTGAGGATGCTGGTCAGGACTACGGCGATCAGCGCCCATTTCGTCCACCAGGGCCATATGTCCTTTTCAGCCTTCTGCGCCATCGTCAGCCTCGCGCTGCCACGATCGGGTTAGCGGGGCGTCGGTTCCGTCGAAGAAAGGCGAAAGCGGAAGAAGCGATGATGATTATCCCGGCCAGCTCAAGCCACCAGCCGCTGCGCATGCCGGCAATCTCATGGGTTACCCAAACGTCCATGTGATGGAATGAAGCTGCTCGCCAAAGGATGAAGGCAAATAGCAGAACGATCCCAAGGGCCGCGACTTTGACCGACGCCGTCGACCTCCGGAGCCAAATTGCAAGGGATGCGAGGACGGCCGCCGCAACAGTGCAGAGCGCAAGGATGAAGGCGCCTTGCAAAAGCCGTCGTTCGGCGAACCATCCCTCCCGCTTGGCGAGCACGCGGCCCGCCGCCGTGATGTAGCCCTGAAGGTCCAGCTGTTTGTTGAAGCCGAGCAGGATCAGCAGGGCAGTGCAGGCTAGCCAGAACGCCCGGTCCCTACTGTCGGAACCCGTGCGCACAGCGGCGAACGTCAGACCGGCGGCGCCGAAATAGGCGGCAGTGATGCACCAGGCGAGCAACGTCGGATCATGACCAACCGTCATGACCCGACGCTAGCGTCTACTTTGCGGATGCAACAGGTGTGAAGAGAAGGTCCTGATAATCCCAGCTGAAGTCGGCGGCGGGCGATACAGGCTTCATCGTCACCCGGTCTACCTTGCCGTCGGCGCCCATGGAGAAGGTCACGAAGGCGGGCTCGACCCAGTCGAGCTTCGGGTTCGTCCTGAACGTATCGTACTGATAGTGCGTCAGCGGACCTTCCATCCCGCTCGAGTGAGGGAATGTAATCGCGAGGCCCTTGCCAGACTGGCTGACCTCGATCGTGCCGTACCATGGGTCGTTGTACTCGCCCACGTAATTGCCAAGCGGAAGCGACGGTCCTGCCTTCGCCGGCTTCGCGGCAGCGGCTTGCACCTGCTTCGCCGCGGCATTCAGTCGATTGATCTTGAAGGTATGCCATTTCTCCGGCCACTGCGCCTCAGGGTAGCCGAGGTAATGGTCGAGAAGCTCCCAGAGCAATCCACGAACGATCTCGCCATCCTCGCTGTTCGTGGCGACGAAGATGCCGACATTCTTCTCCGGACTCAGGGCGACCGTGGCCTGCGACCCGAACACGGCACCGTCATGCCCGACGATTTGGGCGCCGCGATAATCCGAGAGTCCCCATCCCAGGGCGTAAAGGTCGTAGTGCGGCTGCGCGACGGCGAACTCGGCCGGATAGTGCGGGACCGGTGTGATCACGGCCCCCGTCCACATCTGCTCTGACTGTTCCTTGGAAAACAGCTGCCTGTCGCTTCCCGGGATCTTGCCTCGGCCTAGCTGCGTCAGGAGCCAGCGGCCCATGTCGTTTGCACTGATGGCGAGCCCGCCGGCGGGCGCGGCGTTCTGCGAAATGGTCGCATTTTCATCGAGAGGCGCCTGGGTTCCAAGCCCATGAATCGGTCCGTCGCTGCGGCTGTGCGGGCGCGCATGGTTCGGGTTGGCCTGGAATTCCGCGTCCGTGTCGGTGGAATTCTTCATTCCAAGAGGGGCGAAGACATGATCGTGAAGATACTTTTCCCACGTCTGGCCGCTAACCTCCTCGATGAGCTGGCCCGCCGCCATGTAGAGGATGTTGTCGTAGGCATATCCGCTGCGGAAGCTGGTCGCCGGCTTGAGGTAGCGGATCCGCCGCACCGTCTCCTTGCGCGACAGATTGCTGTTCGGGAGGAAAAGCAGGTCGCCCTGGCCGAGGCCGAGACCGCTGCGATGGACGAGCAGGTCGCGGATCGTCATCTCGCGGGTGACCCAGGGATCCCACATGCGGAAATCCGGCATGTGGTCGATGACCTTGTCGTCCCACTTGATCTTGCCTTCGTCGACGAGCGTTGCGAGCGCCGCGTTGGTGAAGGCCTTGCCAGTCGATCCGGTAAAGAAGATCGTGTCGGCATCGACCGGCTGGTTCGTCGTGATGTCGCGCACGCCCCAGCCCTGCGCGAGCGTGACCTTCCCATCCTCGACGATTGCGATGCTGACGCCAGGCGCACCGATTTGCTTGCGCAGTTGTTCGACCCGCTGCTCGAAACCCACGGGCGGAGCTGCATTCGCCGACGCGGCAAGCGCCGCGAAAGAAGCAGCCGCCAGCAATGCACGCGCTCCGAAGCGTATCATCAATTCTCTCCCCTGTTAGACTTTTTGCGCCGGATCCGCGGCGGTTTCGTTGCGTGCGATCTTCCATACGCCGACCGTGACGAGCGGAAGGATGAAGGTCGCGAGCAGGATGTAAGCGAGCGCGCGATAGCCGTTGGCAATCAGCGCAACGAGGCCGAAGCGGCTTGCGAGGAACATGCAACCGACGATGACGACGAGCGCGATAGTTAGACGCGCGCGATGCGACAGCGGCTCCCCGCGCTGTGCCTTCCAGGCATGATCGATACGTTCGTTGATGGCGTGAACGGAACTGGTGCCGCTCTCCAGAAGCGCCGAAAATATCATCGCCTGGAACAGCAACTGGAACGCCGGAATCCCGATCTGCTGAAGCAGGTAATCAGACGGCAGCGTCGCGCTTTGAATTTCCGGATAGAATGCGACCATTGGAATGAAGAACAGCAGGGCTGGAAGCATGGTCAGCGGCCCCGAAATCACCCCGGCGACGATTGCATCGCGGTCGCTCAAGAGGTGGCGAAGGACGGGCAGGATAACTACCGCGCCGACGATATTGTAGCCGACGTAGGTGAGACCGCTGAGCGCCCAGCCAGAGGTCCGCGTGTCGGTCGCAAACCCGGCCGGAATCTGGTCTCCGAACTTCCAGAGCGCGAGAATGATGAAGGCCGCGTAGACCGCGTAGAGATAGTAGGACACGTCGCGGAACAGGCGCT
>JBKPKE010000144.1:0-11296 GCA_046730955.1 Pseudomonadota bacterium | reverse complement strand
GCTTTGATTTCGTCCGGGTCAATTTGCAGGCGTTCAAACACATGGATGCCAGGAACCAGCTGTCACCAGCCTTCCTTGAGCGGCTCGACTGGATCGTTAAGAATGCCACGGCGGCGGGCCTCTCGGTCATCCTCGATGAGCATGATTACAACGGCTGCTCGTCCGACGTAGCTCTGTGCCGTGCGCGGCTTTCGGCATTCTGGAGCCAAGTCGCCCCGCGCTACCGCGACACGCCGCCGACGGTGCTGTTTGAGCTTCTGAACGAACCGCACGACAAGCTCGACGCGGACACGTGGAACGGCCTCTACGCGGATATCCTGGCGATCGTCCGGCAGACGAACCCGACGCGCCGGGTGATCATCGGGCCGACGCAGTGGAACAGCCGGGAGAAGCTCGACACTCTGAAGCTGCCTCCGAACGATCCGAACATCATCGCGACTTTCCATTATTACGATCCGTTCCCCTTCACGCACCAAGGCGCGTCGTGGGTTGAGGAGACGAAGAGGCTGAAGGGCATCACGTGGGGCACCGAGGCCGACCGGGCCCAGCTCGCCGCAGACCTCGACAAGGTCGGGGCCTGGGCGAAGGCGAACAACCGGCAGGTCCTTCTAGGTGAGTTTGGTGCGTACGACAGGAGCGGCACTCCGATGGCGCTTCGTGCGGCCTACACCGAGGCCGTCGCCCGCGAGGCGGAGCGACACGGCTTCTCTTGGGCCTATTGGCAGTTCGACAGCGATTTCATCCTTTGGGACATGGCGAAGAAGGGCTGGGTCGAGCCCATCCACAAGGCGCTGATCCCTGAGGCGCGCTAGCTGAGGCTTCCAAACTTCGACTCGAAGCCGTCCTTGTCGCCTCGAGCCAGATAGTCAGCCTGTTCAATCACTCTGTCGCGCTGCAGCCGGCCACGAAACGGGCCTAACTGCGCATCCAGCAATTCGACCTCTTCCCCGCTCATCTGCGCGAGCTGGTCATAACGGATGATGCCACGAGCGTTGAGCATCTGCGCGAACTTCGGCCCGACGCCCTTGAGCGTCTGAAGGTTATCGGAAGGTCCTGACGCCCCCGGAAGATGCGAGTGAATGGGAGCTTCGAGGATTTCTCCTGCGATGTCGCTGGTCGCTGCAGCCAGTTCGCCGGGAAGGCCCTGTCCCTCGCCGCGCGGCATGTCTTTCGAGTGGGCCATATGGGGCCGGATCGGCGCTGAATCGCTGAGCCGAACCCGCTGGCGAGGCCGCAACAGCAGGAATGCGACGATCACAACAACAACGACTGCAAGGATGATCCAGGTCAAATTCGATTCAAAGTCCATCACCAACTCCACTGGGCCCGATACCGGCGACGAAGTTCGAGCAAATATGCCAACAGCAGTCCAAGGCCAAAGCAGACGAGGCCCGCAAGTTCCGCTTCGGCGAGAAGGGGCAGTGCCGCAGTCGGCTTCATATCGGTCCAGCGCACATTTGCGACGCCCGGCACGTCGTCCATGATTCGGATGAGCTCGCTGCGCTGGAAATCGTCCGCCTGGCCGGACAGAACGAGGGTTCGGGTCATTGGGCCGCGGTCAAGATGCGCCCTCACCTGAGGCATTTCCCAGTCATTCAGTACCCGGCGCGACGTTTCTTCGACCGTCGAAGCGAAGCGACCGCCGGCGCCGAACGGGCCGTGCCAAAGACTGCCGAGCACTAGCACGGCCAATCCGCCGATCACCACCGCCACTCCAGCATTCCGTTTGAACAAGCGCGTGCCCGGGCGATTTGATGGAGTTGCGCGGAACCCAACGATGCCGGCAACGACCCCGAATACAACCGAAGCCGTGAGCAGCGGCCAGTATATGTCCCAGAACAGGTTCATTCATCCGCCACGATGGCTTCATTGCGCTTAAGCTCGCGCCAGCCGATGTCACGCCGGTGAAAGCCGTCGGCAAAGTCGATCTGGTCGACGGCGCGATAGGCGCGCGCGCGGGCATTCGCGAAGGTGTCCGAGGTCGCAGTAACCGCGAGAACGCGGCCGCCTTTGGCCACTAGACCATCGTTCGTCGAGGCGGTGCCGGCGTGGAAGACCGTAACTCCCGGAATTTGCTCTGCGGCCTCGATCTCCCGGATCAAGCCTCCGCTTGCCGGAGTGCCGGGATAGCCGCGAGCCGCAAGAATGACGGTGACAGCATGATTAGGCGCCAGCTGGGGCGTCACCTCGGCGAGCCGGCCGGTTGCGACCGCATGCAGCAGCTTGGCGAAATCGCCTTCGATGCGGGGCATGATCGCCTCGCATTCGGGGTCGCCGAAGCGGACGTTATATTCGATCAGCTTCGGCCCTTCGGCGGTCAGCATCAGTCCCGCGTAGAGTACGCCCGAGTAGGGCGTGCCCGCGTCGGCCAGTGCGCGAACCGTCGGGCGCACGATCTCTTCCATGGCGCGCCGTTCAAGATCCGGAGTAAGAACCGGCGCCGGACTATAGGCGCCCATTCCGCCCGTGTTCGGGCCAGTGTCGCCTTCACCGACGCGCTTATGGTCCTGGGCAGATGCGAGCGGCACGGCCGTGTCGCCGTCGACGAGAGTGAACAGGCTCGCTTCTTCGCCTTCAAGGAATTCCTCGATGACCATCGGCCCATCGCCTGCCGCTGCGATCGCCGCCTCGGCCTCTTCTCGGCACATGGCGACGGTGACGCCCTTGCCGGCCGCCAGGCCATCGGCCTTGATCACCACCGGAATGTTGAACTGGTGAAGCGCATTGCGGGCGGCAGCCGCAGTGTCGAGCCGGACGTATCCCGCCGTGGGGATGCCGTTGGCGGCACACAAATCCTTCGTGAAACCCTTGGAACCTTCCAGTTGCGCTGGTGCGGCATCTGGACCGAAGACCGCAAACCCAGCCTTACGCAACGCGTCCGCGACCCCGGCAACGAGCGGAGCCTCCGGTCCAACGACGACAAGATCGATGTCGGAATCCAGCGCAAGCTGGGTGACTGCCTCTGAATCGCAAGGATCGATGCCGACGCATTGCGCCCAGCGTGCGATGCCCGGATTGCCAGGCGCGGCAAGTAGCTTGTCACAGCTCGGCGATTGCCTCAGGCGCCAGGCGAGCGCATCCTCGCGACCGCCAGAACCCAGAAGCAGGATATTCATGGATCTCCCCGAAGACAGCGGCGGCAGCCTGTTAGCCGAGGCGAAGGCTGGGGACAACGCGCCCGCTTTGTCCGTCACAGAGCTGTCGATGTCGCTCAAACGGACGATCGAAGCATCCTACGGCCGAGTGCGCGTTCGGGGTGAGATTTCGGGTTTCAAGCGCCATGCGTCCGGACACTGCTACTTCAGCCTGAAAGACGAGGGCGCCTGCATGGACGCCGTCGTGTGGAGAAGCTCCGCGCAGACGCTCGCGTTCCGGCCTGAAGACGGGGCGGAAGTCATCGCGACGGGCAAGCTCACGACCTACCCCGGCCGGTCCAAGTACCAGATCATGGTCGAACGAATGGAGCTCGCCGGCGAGGGGGCGCTCATGGCGCTTCTCGACAAGCGTCGGCGAGCGCTGGCCGCTGAAGGTCTGTTCGATCCCTCCCGTAAGCGCAAGCTGCCGTTCCTCCCGCGCGTCATCGGCGTCGTGACATCACCGACAGGGGCGGTCATCCGCGATATTCTCCACCGTCTGGAAGATCGCTGCCCGACGCATGTGATCGTCTGGCCTGTGCCGGTGCAGGGGGAGGGAGCTTCTCCAAAGATCGCAGCGGCAATTCGTGCCTTCCCTAAAATCGAGCCGAAGCCTGACCTCCTGATCGTCGCACGCGGCGGCGGCTCCATCGAGGACCTTTGGGCATTCAACGAAGAGGAAGTCGTCCGGGCGGCGGCGGAATCTCCAGTACCGCTCATCTCGGCCGTCGGGCACGAGACCGACACGACATTGATCGACTTCGCATCCGACATGCGGGCGCCGACGCCGACAGCTGCTGCCGAGATTGCTGTTCCGGTTCGCGTTGACCTCATGGCCGAGGTCGAGGACCTCGGAAGACGCTCGGCCTCGTGCCTCACGGTGCATGCGCGCCGGGCTCGCGAGCGGCTCGACCTCACACTCCACCGCTGGCCAGCCCCCGAGACCCTCTTCGCGCCGATGCACCAGCGTGTGGACGATCTCGTGGCGAGGATGCCGCGGGCGCTTGCCGCGAGATCGGCCCATGCCCGAGCGGACCTGAGTTCGGTTGCGCCGCGTCTACGACCGGAGCTTCTTTCCGACCGAATTCATCGTGCCGAGGATCGTCTTACCTCCCTCTGGAGGCTCGCCGAGCTCGCCCATCCCGACCGTCCGCTGAAGCGCGGATTTGCCCGGGTTACCGATCGTGCGGGCAAGACTTTGACCCATGCGGCCGAGGCGATCGCCGCAAGAACAATCCAACTTCACTTCGGCGATGGAACTGTCGATGCGACAGCCGAGTCGGAGCCGAAGCGGCCGCCGCGGGTTGAGAGGACACCGAAGCAATCCTATGTCGCACCGCAACGGGGGCTCTTTGACGAGCCTGAGGAATAGCCGATGCTCATGAGCGGAACGGGGCGCATTGCCCGCCTTCACTATCTTCCCGGCACATTCCGGGTTCTGTCGAACGGCGATCATGTGATCTGCGCCGTCACCGGCGTGCAGATTCCCCTGCACGAGCTCAGATACTGGAGCGTCGAGCGGCAGGAAGCCTACGTCGATGCGACGGCGAGTCTCGATGCCGAGAAGCGGACGGGCCGCGTTTAGGACTACCGTCCGTCGAAAACCTGTTGCTCAGACAGGCACTTCCGCGATGGGTTGTTGCGCGTCCCCCTAAGATGGAGAGTTCAATGGTCGTACGTGCAGCGCTTTTCGCGGGCCTAAGCGCCACCAGTCTCATCTTTTCCACGTCCGCAGCCGCTTTCGAGGCGTCAGCGCAGGAAGCCACGAAAGCGAGTTCCGCATCCACACAAGAGCAGCGCATCTGTGAAACGATCACAATGACCGGCAGCCGTCTTACAAAAAAGAAGTTCTGTGGAACTCGAGCCGAGTGGGAAGACAAGAAGCTGCAGGACCGCAAAGTGGTGGAACAGATCCAAACGCGTCTGAATGGCCCGTGCTCTACCGTCAATCAGCACGGTGGAACGCCAGCCTGCTGAACGTAGCGCGGCGATCGCTTGACCGGTTCGGACTGGTCTGTCTCAATCCGGCCGCATGTCCGTCGACAGTATCCAGCGGCATCTCGCTGAGGCCGAGCGCGCGCGAAGCGTCGGTCTGACCCAGAAGGCACGGGGACATTTCGAGGCGATCATTGAGATCGATGCCGAAGAACCGACCGCGAGGAACTTCCTCGGGGCCGATGCCTTGCGGCGGGGCGATCCGCAGTCGGCCGCTATCCATTTCGAAATGGCGTCCCGGCGCGAGCCCGGACAGGCGGCGCACTGGATCAATCTTGCTACCGCCCAGCGAGCGCTTCGCAACGCCAGTGCTGAACGGGAGGCGCTGGAAAAAGTCCTAGAGATCGACCAGCGCGACCTCCTCGCGCTGATCCGGCTTGCAGAGTTGCACGAGAGGCAAGGCCAAGAGACGCAGGCCGAGGACCGCTGGAAAGCGGTCATCGCGCAATCGAAGGGCGTCGCGGATCCGTCGCCCGAGTTCACTCAGCTCGTGAGCCACGCCAGGTCTTACCTTCAGGATCGGCGCCTGAAGCTTGGAAAGGCGGTCGAAGTTTCTCTCGCGGAAGACTTATCCGCCGCAACAACTCGCGACCGGCGACGAATGCGGGTCGCCGCTGATGCCTGGCTTGGACGACGGGAGATATTCGCGAACCATTGCGAGGGCCTGCATTATCCGTTCCTGCCGGCCGACGAATTCTTCGATCTCGAGCAGTTCGAGTGGCTCGGCCAGCTCGAAGCCGCGACCGACACGATTGTCGCGGAGTTGAAGGCAATCCTCGCTGACCCCGACCCGGGGCTCGCGCCGTACATCTCGCTCCCGCCCGGAGTGCCGGACAGCAAATGGTCGAACCTCGACAAGTCACTGAACTGGGGTGCTTTTCACTTGTGGAAGGAGGGTCAGCGGTTCGACGAGGCCTGCGCGCGCGCCCCGCGCACGGCGGCATTGGTGGAAAGCCTACCGATCTGCCGGATCGAGGGGCGGGCACCCAATGTCTTCTTCTCGATCCTCAAGGCGGGCGCTCACATTCCGCCTCATACCGGCGTCACCAACGTACGAGGCGTGGTACACCTGCCGCTCATCGTTCCTGAAGACTGCGAGTTCCGCGTCGGCGGGGAAACGCGGCCATGGCGCATCGGAGAGGCTTTCGCGTTCGACGACACTATCGAGCACGAGGCCTGGAACCGAAGCGCTGAGGACCGCGCCGTGCTCATCATGGACGTGTGGAACCCGCATCTCAGCGAGCACGAACGAATGATGGTCTGCCGGCTTTATGCCGCCGCGGACGAGCAACGCCGCCCGCTCGGCTAGCTACTCCGCGGCCTCACGGACCGCTTCGCCTGCGGGGGTGATCACCAGCCCACCATCGCCTTCGTCGACGCGAACCGACTGCCCGTCCTTGACCTCGCCGGCGAGGATCTTGTCTGCGAGCGGGTCCTGCAGATACTTCTGGATCGCCCGCTTGAGCGGCCTCGCCCCGTACACAGGGTCGTAGCCCACCCGGCCCAGCCAGGCGCGAGCGGCATCGGTCAACTCCAACCGGATCTTCCGATCCTCGAGCAGCTTGCCGAGCCGAGCGACCTGGATGTCGACGATCGGTCCCATGTGTCCCGCGCTCAGGCGGTGGAACAGGATGATTTCGTCCAGACGGTTGAGGAATTCCGGCCGGAAATGTGCCCGGACAACCTCCATCACTTGCGGCTCGGCCTTTTCGACCGGTTCGTCTTCGCCGAGCGATGCAAGATATTGCGAACCCAGGTTCGAGGTAAGGATGATGATCGTGTTGCTGAAATCGACTGTGCGGCCCTGGCCGTCCGTCAGGCGCCCATCGTCGAGCACCTGGAGGAGCACATTGAATACGTCGCCGTGCGCCTTCTCGACCTCGTCGAACAGCACGACCTGATAGGGACGACGGCGTACCGCTTCGGTCAGCACGCCACCTTCCTCATAGCCGACATAGCCCGGAGGAGCGCCGATCAGCCGCGCGACGGCATGCTTCTCCATGAACTCCGACATGTCGATGCGAACCATTGCGTGCGGATCGTCGAACAGGAATTCCGCGAGCGCCTTGGTGAGCTCGGTCTTCCCGACGCCCGTGGGCCCGAGGAACAGGAATGATCCGAGCGGTCGGTTCGGATCCTGCAGACCGGCGCGGGCCCGGCGGACCGCTGCGGACACGGCCTTCACTGCATCTTCCTGGCCGATGACGCGGGCGCCGATCGTCTTTTCCATCTGCAGCAGCTTTTCGCGCTCGCCTTCCATCATTCGTTCGACCGGGACTCCGGTCCAACGGCTGACCACCGCGGCGATGTCTTCTGCCGTGACTTCCTCGCGGAGCATGGCGCCTTTTGACGCGACCTGAGCTTCGGCGAGCCGCTTTTCCAATTCGGGGATGCGACCGTATTGAAGCTCGCCTGCCTTGGCGAGGTCGCCGTTCCGTTGTGCCTGCTCCAGCTCGATCCGCGCTCCGTCGAGCTGTTCCTTGATCTTGGCCTCGGCGCTGATCTTGTCCTTCTCGGCCTGCCAGCGCTGAGTCAGCTCGGATGACTGCTGCTCAAGGTTCGCGAGCTCCTCTTCAAGTTTCGCGAGCCGGTCCTTGGACGCGGAGTCCTGCTCCTTCTTCAGCGCCTCGCGCTCGATCTTCAGCTGGATGATCCGCCGGTCGAGATTTTCGATCTCCTCGGGCTTGGACTCAACTTCCATGCGAATGCGGCTCGCCGCCTCGTCCATCAGGTCGATTGCTTTGTCGGGCAGAAAGCGATCGGTGATGTAGCGGTTCGACAGAGTGGCAGACGCCACGATCGCGCCGTCCGTGATGCGCACGCCGTGGTGAAGCTCGTACTTCTCCTTGAGGCCGCGCAGGATCGAGATGGTGTCGGGAACGGTCGGCTCGCCGACGAAGACCGGCTGAAAGCGTCGCTCCAGCGCCGCATCCTTCTCGATATATTTGCGATATTCATCGAGCGTCGTCGCGCCGATGCAATGCAGCTCGCCGCGGGCAAGCGACGGCTTCAGCAGATTGCCCGCGTCCATCGCTCCTTCGGCTTTGCCGGCGCCGACGAGCGTGTGCATCTCATCGATGAAGAGGATGATGTCGCCAGCGGATTGCTTCACTTCGTCGAGCACGCCCTTGAGGCGCTCCTCGAACTCGCCGCGATATTTCGCCCCGGCGACCATTGCGCCCAGGTCGAGCGAGAGCAGGCGCTTGTCCTTGATGCCGTCGGGCACGTCGCCGTTGGCGATGCGCAGCGCGAGACCCTCGGCAATGGCCGTTTTGCCGACGCCCGGCTCGCCGATCAGCACCGGATTGTTCTTGGTGCGCCGAGCGAGGACCTGAATGGTCCGGCGGATTTCCTCGTCGCGTCCGATGACCGGGTCGAGCTTGCCGGCTCGCGCTGCCTCGGTCAGGTCGCGCGCATATTTCTTCAGCGCATCGTAGCGGTCCTCGGAGGACTGCGTGTCCGCTGTGCGACCGCCGCGCAGCTTCTCGATCGCGGCATTGAGGCCCTGCGGGGTGACGCCCGCTTTCTGCAGCGCATTGCCGACGTCCGTGCCCTTGGCGAGAGCGAAGGCGAGCAGGATCCGCTCCACCGTGACGTAGCTGTCGCCGGATTTCTGGGCGACCTGCTCTGCCTGGTCCAAGATGCGAATCGTGTTGCCGTCGAGACCGGGTGCCTGCGACGCCCCGCTGCCGGTGACCGAGGGCTCCTTCGCGACAAGCGCATCCACTTCCCGCTTGGCGGTCTTCGCATCGCCGCCGGCTGCATCGATAAGGCCGGCGGCCATGCCCTGCTCATCATCGAGCAGAGCCTTCAGCAGATGTGCCGGAGCAATGCGTTGATGATGCTCCCGGACGGCGATCGTCTGCGCGGCCTGCAGGAATCCACGGGCGCGGTCGGTGAGCTTTTCGAGATCCATTCTTACCCCTCTAACGAGGAGGCATATGGTGTTGCGCTATAGCAACACAAGAGGCGCCGGTCAGGGAGCCAAATTGGCTTTGGGAGCCTTCGCCTGGGCCGCTGCGAACTTGTCGCCGAAAAAGTCGCCTGCATACCAGCGCGGAGCGTCGGAGCCGTCGGCCAGGTCTTTGGCGATCAGGTAGTTGAGCTTGGCGAACTTGGCAGCGACCTTCCAATCGATCTTCTGGCTCATGTCGTCCGAAACGTCATGGTAGTGGGCGTCCAGGAAGGCCTTCACGGCCGCCTGTCCGCCGTTTGCCCAGCCGGTCTCGAGCGAGATCGCGGGCACGCCTTGCTTGACGAAGCTGTAGTGGTCCGAACGGACGAAATTGTTCTGCTCGGGCTCCGGATCCGGGGACAATTTGATCCCCATTTGCGCTGCGGCCCGGCCGACGGATGCGCCCACCGTCGAATGTTCGGCGCCCAGTGCGACGACATCCGTGAAATCATACGTCAGGATCGGCATGTCGAGGTTCACGTTCGCGACGAGCTTGCGCGACGGCAGCGGATATCTCGCGAGATATTCGGACCCGTACAACCCTTTTTCCTCGCCGGTGAGAGCGACGAACGCAATCGAGCGCTTCGGCCGAGCACCTCCGAAGGCCCGTGCCGCCTCCAGCATGGTGGCTATGCCCGCGGCATTGTCCATCGCACCATTGGCAATGCGATCGGCGCCCCCGCCGGGCTGAATGCCGATATGGTCGAGGTGGGCGCTGACCATCACCATTTCGCCGGCAAGGCTCGGATCCGAACCTTCGAGGATTCCAACGAGGTTCGGGCTGCTGGTGCGCTCGATGACGCTGTAGCGCTCGACCCGGATAGGATTCTGTAGCGCGAACCCCTTCGGACGTACTTTCTCGTTTGCAAGGACCGACTGAAGCTTGCCGGCAAGCGGAGTTCCTTCGAACAGCTTCTCGGCCGCGGTCGGATCGATCATCCCGCTAAGCCGGAGCGAGGCCGTCGGATCTTCAGGATGCCCATCCGGATGGACCCAGCGCACGCGCGACAAGGCGTTGTTCGCGAGAATCTTCTCCCAGGGATAGATGCCGAGCAGTGCGGGCGTGGCGATGCTTACGGCACCCGCCGCACCCTTCGATGCGGCCAGTTCGCCCTTCTTGTCGTTGAGCGTCGCCGCGACTTCGCTGGGAAGACCGTCGGGCGTTCCCCAAAGGTAGACCACGATCTTCCCCCGAACGTCGAGGCCGCGATAATCGTCGAGCCCATACCTCTTGTCCTCAAGCCCGTAGCCTACGAACACGACTGGGGCGCTCTGGTCGATCACTGAGGCGGCGATGGTCGGGCCGACCATGACGTGGTTGCCATTCTCGAAGCGAACGCCGTTCAGAGTGAGTGCGCCGGCCCTCGCTGGATCGGCAGAAGCGCTGATGAAAGGGATTGTCTGGTACCAGCCATTGGTCCCCCCGGGCTTGAGGCCAATCCCTTCGAACCGGGTCGCAACATAGCGGGCCGCGATGTCATAGCCGCGAGTGCCCGTGGCTCGGCCTTCGAGCAGATCGTCGGCAAGGAAGGCGACATCGGCCTCGATGCGTTCGGGCGAGAAGGTCTGCGCCGGCGCCGGCGACGAGAAAGCTGCGCAGGTCAGAAGCGCGGCGAGAGCAGTTGAACGCATGAATTTGGCCTCTGGTTGGGAGTGGTCCAACCCTGAGTTCTCATGGAGCGGCCGACAATAGGCGTGTCATCCGCCTGTCAAAGGATTCGGCCGCTGGTCGAAAAGTCAGCGCTGCTGCGACTGAATATTCGGGGAAGTGCTTTGCGTCGCCGGGTCGGAAAAGGGCGGAGCGTAGACGACTTTCGCGCCGATCGCCGCTGCGGGATCGGCAGGCGCAGTCGTTTCCGTGGGGGCAGTCGGCGGAATCGGCTGGCCAACCGACGCCAGGTCACTCTGATGCACGATCGAAGGGCATAGTGAAGCAACCGCCGGGTCCATGTTCCATCGCCGATATTTCGTCGTGTCCACATGGAAGCGCATGAATGCGTAGAAGCCGAGGCCCACCTGGTAGTCGGGTCCGCGACGCGACTGAACGCGGCAGAGCGTTCGCATCATTTGTTCGCGGCTGATCGGTCGCAGGGGAACCATGTCGATCGCCGAATAATGCTTGTGCGCGCTATCCGGCGCGCCGCCTGCGCAGGCGTTCAGTGCCGGATTGCGATAGGTCGAGACAGGCTCGACGGGACCGACTGCAGGAATG
>JBKPKE010000143.1:0-23399 GCA_046730955.1 Pseudomonadota bacterium | reverse complement strand
TTCCGGGACTCAGGAGGGCCCAGGCCGCATACTATCAACGGCGCTTCGGCGTGACTCTCGATCCGGATAAGGAAGTCATCGTCACGCTCGGCTCGAAAGAGGGCCTAGCCAACCTTGCGCAAGCAATCACCGCGCCCGGCGACGTCGTCCTTGCGCCCAACCCATCCTATCCTATCCATACGTTCGGTTTCATCATAGCTGGAGCAGCGATCCGCTCCATCCCCGCCGCGCCGGGAGAGGAGTTCTTCGAACGACTGACCAACGCGATGCGCTATACGGTGCCCCGGCCGAAGGTCCTGGTCGTGGGCTATCCGTCCAACCCGACAGCCTATGTCGCCGATCTGCCCTTCTACGAACGCCTCGTGGCTTTTGCCCGCGAGCACGAACTGATCGTCATTTCCGACCTCGCTTATGCCGAGATCTACTTCGGCGACACGCCCACGCCGTCCATCCTGCAGGTTGAAGGCGCGAAGGAGGTCGCGGTCGAGTTCACCTCGATGAGCAAGACGTACAGCATGGCCGGCTGGCGCATGGGCTTCGCAGTAGGCAATGAGCGGCTGATTGCCGCTCTGGCACGCGTGAAATCTTACCTGGACTATGGTGCCTTCACCCCGATCCAGGCCGCGGCAGTCGCCGCACTGAACGGTCCGCAGGACGTCGTAGAATACAACCGCAGCCTCTACCGTAAGCGCAGGGACGTCCTGGTCGAATGCTTCGGGCGCGCCGGCTGGGACATCCCCGTTCCGCAAGCGAGCATGTTCGCATGGGCGCCGATCCCCGAGCGCTTCCATAATCTGGGAGCCCTGGAATTCTCCAAGCGCCTGCTCACCGAGGCGCATGTCGCCGTGGCTCCGGGCGTTGGTTTCGGGGAGGAAGGTGAAGGCTTTGTCCGGATCGCGCTTGTCGAGAACGAACAGCGTCTCCGTCAGGCGGCGCGCGGCGTGAAGAAGATGCTGGCCTAGCGCAGAAGCGAGGCGGCGACTGTCACGACACCCCAGTTGGTGCCGCCCTGATCCGGCTTGCGCGCGGCGTAGGTCGGATTGCTCCACCCTCCGAAGTTGAAGGCGAAGTGGCTGTGGTCGCCCTCGTCGAGCGACTCGACGAGCTGGTAGCCGGCGTTGCGGAAAGCGGCGGCGATCATCGAATGGGTGACGCCCGGCCGCCGAGCGATGTCGATGGCCCGTCCGCGGAGGTGGTAGCTGTTCGGAACCCCCCCAACCGCGCGATTATGCGCAACCGAACGGAATGTGCTCGTCACGCGGCCCCATTGCGCCCCGATCCGCGCTACCGAAGCGAGACTTGAGGATCCGTTCCGGATCGGAGTCCAGCTGGCCTCCGAAGCCTTTGGCGCGGAAGCGATGACGGCGCCGTCCGACCGAACTTCTGCCTTGGGGGCTACGCCGACCGTCACGACGGCGCGACCTCCACTTGCACTCCGAATGCCGAAGTCAGTCGCTTGCGCATGCGCCGCCGACGCGCCGCACAGGACCAGCAAGCCGATCGCGAATCGAGCCATTGCATTCCCCCGCTCTTAACGCATTGTTACCACGCACCCGGGGGTTTCAACAACGATCACTATCCTATGCAATTCTCACGACGGGACATTCTTGCCACTGGCGCCACCGCGGCTCTGACCGCCGCTGCGCCTGTGAAACTGGCTGCGCCACTGAAGCCGCGGCCTGTCCCCGACTGGTTCCGTGACGCCAAGTTCGGGATCTGGGCGCACTGGGGTCCGCAATGCGTGCCGGAGATGGGCGACTGGTACGGTCGCCTGATGTACGTGCAGGGCCACCCGCACTACGAACATCACGTAAGCACCTACGGCCATCCCAGCCGCACGGGATTCCTCGACATCATCGGTCGCTGGAAAGCGGAGGAGTGGCAGCCCGAGTACCTGCTCCGCCGCTACCAGCAGGCCGGTGCGAAATATTTCGTCGCCATGGCCAGCCACCATGACAATTTCGACCTGTTCGACAGCGCACATCACTCCTGGAACACCGTTCGCGTTGGGCCGAAACGCGACATCGTGGGCACATGGGCGAAGCTCGTTCGCCAAACGGGCCTGAAGTTCGGGGTATCAAACCACAGCAGTCATGCCTGGCACTGGTGGCAGACAGCCTACGGCTATGACGCCGAAGGGCCGATGAAGAGGCGCCGCTACGATGCCTATTGGCTGCGCAAGGAGCACGGCCACGGCACATGGTGGGAGAGCCTCGACCCGCAGGAGCTTTACACTGGGCCCAGCTTCGTCCCGCCGGACGGGATCGACAGCATCGCGGCGATGAATTCGTGGCACGACCCCCGTGACGGCCAGTGGCTGGAAGAAGCGCCCCAGCATCCCGCCTTCGTCCGCAACTGGCTGCTTCGGCAGAAGGACCTCATCGAGAAATATAAGCCCGACCTCGCCTATTTCGACGATGCGGGAATTCCGTTCGGGTCGACCGGCGCTGAAGCCGTCGACCATTTCTATCGACAGTCACCGCACGGCGTCCTGACCGCCAAGCGCCTCAACGAAGGGCAGCGCGCCGCGATCGTCGAGGATGTCGAGCGAGGCTTCCTCGCCGGGATTCAGGAACGGCCGTGGCAGACCGACACCTGCATCGGCCAATGGCATTACGACCGTCCGCTGTACGAGCGCAGCGGCTACAAGAGCGCCAAACAGGTAGTTCAAAGGCTCGCCGACGTGGTCTCGAAGAACGGCTGCCTGCTGCTCAATATTCCCGTTCGCGGAAACGGCTCGATCGACGAGAAGGAAGAGGCGGTCCTGGACGGCTTGACCGGATGGTTCCGCACCAACGGCGAGGCAATCTACGGAACTCGGCCGTGGCGGGTCTTCGGTGAAGGCCCAACGCAACCTCCGCTTGGCCACATGGCGGAGGGCGAGGCAAAACCCTTTGTCGCCGAAGACGTTCGTTTCACGGCGAAAGGGGGCGTCCTCTACGCGATCCTCCTGGACTGGCCCACCGGCCAACTGTCAATCCGCTTGCTCGGCCAAGTTTGTTTGAATGGCGGACGAATAGAGCGAGTCAGCCTTCTCGGCGGAGGACCTCTCGCGTTCCGTCATGACAGTGAGGCGCTCTTTGTGACTCTGCCGATGGCCGGTCCGCGCTTCGTTCCCGTGCTTCGGATCGACGGTCCCGGATTGGCAGCATGAGCATAGTTCGAGCATAGGAGCGCCATGTTCCCGGACGCGCCCACCTCCATCACGACCGTCGCCCAGATCATCCAGCTATCCGTCGCGCCGGTCTTCCTGCTCGCCGGCATTGGCGCCTTCCTCAATGTGTGCGCCACACGCCTGGCGAGGATCATCGACCGCGGGCGTGTGCTGGAGCCGCGACTGCTCGCAAGCCGCGGCGAGGAACATGACCGCATTGCCGGGGAGCTCCGGGTGCTCGACCGCCGCATTCACCTCGTCAGTCGCGCGATCTTCCTCACCGTCCTTTCGGCGGTCCTGATCTGCATCGTCGTGATCCTGCTGTTCGCAGCATCTCTCGTACACGCCCACTTCGGCACGGCCGTCGCCTTGCTCTTCATCGCGTCCATGATTTCCATAGGTTTGGGATTCGCCGTGTTCCTCTGGGAGACCCAGGTCGCAGCGCGTGCAGTACGCATTCGCACCGAACTCCTGGAGCATGCCGCCGACGAGTAATCCGCCGCCTCGACAAGGACATGAGCGCCTCCTATCGCGTGCATCATCAGGAGATCCATAACTCATGCTTCGAAGCCCGCGCGTACCCGCCTCGCATGTCCTCGACCGTGTCCTCGTTCTCGAGATGGTGCGCGTGACCGAAGCAGCTGCGGTCGCCGCCTCAAAATGGATCGGGCGGGGCGACAATGATGCGGCCGATGCCGCCGCGGTCGAGGCTATGCGCGAAGCGCTGAATGAGCTTCCGTTCGATGGGACGGTTGTGATCGGCGAAGGCGAGCGCGACGAAGCGCCGATGCTCTACATCGGCGAGAAGGTCGGCTCGGCGCAGGGATCGGGCCCGAAGATCAATATCGCGCTCGATCCCCTGGAAGGGACGACCCTAACGGCCAAGGCGGGCCCAAGCGCGATGTGCGTCCTGACGATTTCAGAGGAAGGCGGGCTTCTCAACGCTCCCGATACCTACATGCAGAAGCTTGCCATCGGCCCCGGCTATCCGGAGGGCACGATCGACCTGTCACGCAGCGTCACGGAAAACATCCGCGCAATCGCCGATGCGAAGGGCGTAGAGCCCGACGAGATCATCGCCTGCGTCCTGGACCGCGACCGGCACGAAGCGATCATCGACGAGCTCCGGACGCTCGGCTGCGGCGTGAAGCTCATATCCGACGGCGACGTTGCGGGCGTGATCGCCGTCACGGATCCCGAGACCAGCGTAGACGTCTATGTCGGCACCGGCGGCGCTCCGGAGGGCGTGCTTGCAGCATCCGCGCTTCGCTGCGTCGGGGGACAGATGCAGGGCCGTCTGGTGTTCCGCAACGACATGGAAGTCGCCCGGGCCCGTCGCTGGGGGATCGAGGATCTGGACCGGATCTACAGCCTTGAGGAAATGGCGAAGAGCGACTGCATCTTCGCCGCCACCGGCGTGACCGACGGCTCGCTCCTGAAGGGTGTGCACCGTGGCAAAAACTGCCTCACGACCGAAAGCATCGTGATGCGCGCCAGCTCCGGCACGGTCCGGCGCGTCTGGGCAGAGCATCACAAGTGGGACGAATAGCCGCTGCCTAGCCGGCCAGCGTTTTCAGCGGCTCCGAATATTCGACGAAATCATCGAGCGCACTGTCGAGCGGCCGCAGCAGCAACCCTCGCTTGCTCGTAAGGCTCGTGTCGGATTCCTCGCCTTGATCCGGCACGATGATCCTGGCGGGATCGAGCTTCGCCCGGTCCGCGACAGCCTTTGCGAGCTCGTGCCAGCTGAGCGCGCCCTGGTTGGTGAGGTGCCAGATGCCCTTTTCCTCGTCGAGCAGCAGGTCGAGCGTGGCATGCACGAGGTCGGGCACGTAAGTCGGCGAAACGATTGTCTGATCGCTGGCGAAGACATCCTCACCCCGGATCAGCCGCTCCACGGTGTGGAAGAGGAAATTGTGCCTGTCCCACGGGCCGAAGAAGGCGCTGGTGCGGACGATCAAGGCATCTGCGTCGATCTCCATCAGCCGGGCCTCGGCTTCAGCCTTGCTGCGCCCGTACTCGCAAACCGGGGCGGTGGCGTCCGGTTCGACATAGGACCGGCCGAGCTTCCCGTCGAAGACCAGGTCCGATGAGAAAGTAACGAGCGGAAGACCATGCAGCCTGCAGGCCTTGGCCAGTTGCTCTGGGCCGGTGACGTTCGCCTTGAAACATTCGTCAGCTCTTTCTTCTGCTTCCCATGTCCGCACGAACCCGGCCGTGTTGATGACCGCCCACGGCTTGAAACGGTCGAGGGCGGCCGCGATCGATTGCTCATCGGCGATGTCCAGATCGGCTCGGCTGGTGAGGGCATGAGCCAGTCCGCGATGCGCGCAGATTTTCGCGAATGCTTGACCCAGAGTCCCGGTCGCACCGGTTATCAGGATGGGGCGAGCCTTCGCAGCACTCTGAGGCAATGTTTCGAAACGAGGGCGTGCGTGGCAGCGTCCGGGCCGCTTCCACCAGCCAGGCAAGTCCAGCACTGGATGCTGCAGAGCTTCTCCGCGGCCCAAGCTCGTTGCTACCTTGGCGACGAGGGTCGGTCGCGGCCGCTCCGACCGCGAATCGAACACGCCGACGTCGTAGATGCCCTCGCGGCGCGTGAGCAATGAGCGCCAGTCGACCAGCCCGAAGAGAGCCCAGACGGTAACCGCCCGAACATCGACCCCGTTCGCTCGCTCGTGTTCGGCTGCGGTCCAGACCTCGTTCAGCCAGCGGACCTGCTCCTCCCGAGTGCAGCCGTGATGGACTTCGGTGACCGCGATCGGCGTGTGATACCGCTCCCAGGTCTCCCGCAACCGCGCCGCCGGTCCGATCAAAGGCCGAAGCCGGTCGACCCGCACCGCTTCGACGTCGACAAAATCGTTCTGTCCGTTGGAGCCGGCTTCGACGCCCGGATAACGTTCCACGCGATGATCCAGGAACCGGTCGCTGGTCAGGTAATGGTCGAAACCGATTAGGTCGGGTTTCCCTTCCCCGGTAGCGAGTTCCTCGAGCACCTCCTCGGTCGCCGCCTTGTTCCTCAGCCAGCGCCGTAGCGGGTGTCCATCCACCACCCGACCGAACAAGAGGTCGAAGGTGAGCCACCGCCGATGATTGTCGTGCTCCGCCTGATAGCCGAGCTCATCCGTGGAAAAGGTTCGCCCGATGTCCTCGGTCGCGATCAGCTTGGCATTTGGGATGATCGCGCGGATGGCGCGCATCGCCCGGAGTGTCGCCAGGCATTGGTTCACAGTCGCCCGGAAGGTGGCATTGATGTCCTTAAGGTGGGGATACCAGTGCCCGTAAAGGCAGGCGAAGCGGGCCGTCGTGAAGGGCTCGTTCACCGGTGTCCACATGTCGATCCACGGATAGCGATCCGCGACTCGTCGCGCGTAACTGGCAAGAAGGTCAGGAAAGAGCGGATCGAGCAGGTTCGTGTAGCGCGGGCCCGAGCCGTGGTGCACCAAGCCGGCTATGACCTTGATGCCCTTCGAGCGAAGCCGCTCCAACCGGGCATCGTGCCAGGAAAAGTCGAATTCTCCCGGACTTTCCGGAGCGACCGTCTCCCACAGGATCGGATAACGGACCGCCTTGACGCCCAGGTCGGCAATCGCGTCGATATCGTCGAGGCGGCCCGAATGGCCCGTATCGACAACCTGGTTCCGGTACTCGTCGCCGATGCGAACGACTGAGCATTCGACGCCGCCCCACAGCTCCAGCGGTGGAGCGGCGCCCAGGCTCTCCACGGGGGAGGCCCGGGTCTCCATCACTCGGCCGCGACCGCGATCGGCTGCGGCCGCTCCTTCTGTCGTTTTTCGTCCATGCGACGGAACGTCGCGAGCGCCTGCCCGACGATCTGGTCCATGTTGTAATAGCGATACGTGGCCAGCCGCCCGACGAACGTCACGTTCTCGGTCTCATCGGCAAGCGCCTCATACTTCTTGAACAGTTCCTGGTTCTCCGGACGCGGGATCGGGTAGTAAGGGTCACCCTCCGCCGACGGATATTCGTAGGTGATCGTCGTAACGGGCGCGTCTTGCCCCGTCAGATATTTGTATTCGCTGATGCGGGTGAACGGCACATCCTCGTTCGGATAGTTCACGACCGCGACCGGCTGGAACCATTCCTGCTCCAGTGTCTGGTGATCGAACTTCAGGCTCCGGTACGGCAGCTTGCCGAAGCGAAAATCGAAATATTCGTCGATCGGCCCGGTGTAGATCAGGTGGTCGGCGAGCTCGTGCGCCTCGTCCTTGAACTCCTGGAAGTCGACGCCGAGCCTCTTCTCGATCAGTGGATGATCGAGCATCCGCTCGAACATCTTCGTATATCCTTCCAGCGGCATGGCCTGGAACGTGTCACCGAAATAGCGGTCGTCGGTGTTCGTACGCGTCGGAATCCGCGAGGTGACCTGCTTGTCGAGTTCCGAAGGATCGAGGCCCCACTGCTTGCGGGTGTAGCCGCGGAAGAACAGCTCATAGAGCTCCCGACCGACGGCGTTGATCACGACATCCTCGGACGTCTGGATATCGTCGACGGGCTCCGCGCGCTGCGCGAGATAGTCTTCAGCTTCCTGATCGGTCCTGAGGTTGGCATCGAACAGCATGTTGAGCGTGGTGCGATTGATCGGGATCGGGACAAGCTGCCCACGCACCTGCGCCTGCACGCGATGCTCGTACGGCTGCCACTCGGTGAACCGCGAAAGATAGTCCCAAACCTGCTCGCTATTCGTGTGGAAAATGTGGGGTCCGTATTTGTGATAGAGGATGCCTGCCGCATCCTTCTCGTCATAAGCGTTGCCGCCGATGTGCGGCCGGCGGTCGATGATCAGGACGCGCGCGCCGTGCTGGCTTGCGAGGCGCTCAGCAAGAACGGAGCCGGCAAAACCGGCTCCCACGATCAGATAATCGTATGGCTTGGACCGGCCGGGCGGAGCGAAGGAAAAAGCGTTCATTCGGCCGCCACCAGCAAAGCCGGCGCCTCCTCCGCCACGCGATCGCCGAGTACTTCGGCGATGAGGCCCGCCATGCGCGCCTGCGTCGTGTCCCAACTCGTCGCTGCAAGCAACAAGTCCGCTTCGGCGAGCCAGTCGCCGTTCGGATCGCGCGACTGCTCCAGCGCCTTTTCACAGCAGCGGATGAAGCCGTCGGCATCGTGAGCGATATGGACGCCCTGCAGGTGCCCGTAGGTGCGTACGACGTCGCGGATCGGCGTCGAGACCACCGGCTTTCCGCCGCACAGATATTCAGGCGTCTTGGTCGGCGAAATGAACTGCGTCGACTCGTTCAGCGCAAACGGCATGAGCGCGATGTCCCAGCCTGACAAATAGGCCGGGAGCTGCTCATAGGTCTTGCCGCCGACATAGTGGATGTTGGCAGCCCGGGGCAGCTCGTCCTCGCCGATCTTCACGACCGGACCGACCATGACGAACGACCAGTCGGGCCGCATGTCGGCCATCTCGCGCAGCATGTCGATGTCGAAGCGCTCGTCGATCACGCCATAGAAGCCGAGGCGCGGATGCTTCAGCTCGGCCTGGTCGGCTGGCTGCGGAAGCTCGCGTCGGGCCTTGGCGAAATGCTCTCGGTCGACGGACGATGGGAAGCAATGCACGTTCGAGTGCCGATTTTTCTTCGCTTCGTAGAGGCTCGCTCCGCCAGTGAAGACGAGGTCCGCACTGTCGATCAGCTCCTGCTCCAGGTCGAGGAGTCTTTCCGGCGCGAACCGGAACTTCGAGAGCTCGTCCATGCAGTCATAGACGACCGCGCTCGCGTCGATCTGGCGCGAGAATTCGAGCATCATCGGCGTGTAATACCAGGCAAGGAGAGGCCGCGTGCAGACGCTGACATGCGCGTCGAGCAGCCGCTTGAGTGCGGCTTCGCGGCGCTCCCCTTCCATACCTTCCGGGAGATGCGGAGTGACGATGCGGACGTTCGGGAAATCCTCGGCCTGCCGGACCTTGAGGTAGGGCGTGTCACGATGTCCGATCTCGACCGGCTCCTCCCAGTACACGACTGACATCGTCCGCGCGAAGCGACTCATGAGGTGCTGCGGCCGCTGGAATACGAAGTCCCACCGCAAGTGCGAAAAACAAAGCAAGGTTGGGCGGGTGGGATCCGGCACCGAGGGCTCGGCTTCAGACTGTCTTGGCACCCCGACACTGGTCAGCATTTCCCGTGTAACCTCCTGTTTGTTGGCAACTTACTGGTCCAACGGCGGTTAACCCGATGCGGTTCCGGAACGTTGATCAATGTTAGGCAAATTGATCGCTTGTGCACTGCACAATGCGCCGAGCTGATTTGCCGTATCGACCAAGCGAACGAACCCGGCCGAGCCTCCCTCGAAGCGGAGGCCTTGAGGACAAAAGAACAACGCTTGCCGCATTGACCCGTTCCGGCTCTCGTGGAAGGACGCCACGCCGAGGAGATTGCCCTTGGCCACGACCATCGACGAACTCGAAAAGCGCCGGGAAGCGGCCAAGCTAGGCGGAGGCGAGAAAAGGATCGCCGCGCAGCATTCGAAGGGCCGGCTGACCGCTCGCGAGCGCTTGTCGGTCCTTCTCGATGAGGGCAGCTTCGAAGAATATGACATGTACGTCGAGCACAATTGCGTCGACTTCGGAATGGAGAGCCAGCGCGTCCCGGGCGACGGCGTCGTCACCGGCTCCGGCACCATCAACGGCCGCCTCGTCTACGTCTTCGCGCAGGACTTCACGGTATTCGGCGGCTCCCTGTCGGAGCGCCACGCCCAGAAGATCTGCAAGATCATGGACATGGCCATGAAGGGCGGCGCACCCGTCATCGGCCTCAACGACAGCGGCGGAGCGCGCATCCAGGAAGGCGTCGCCTCGCTCGCCGGCTATGCCGAGGTCTTCCAGCGCAACGTGCTTGCCTCGGGCGTCGTCCCGCAGATCAGCCTGATCATGGGGCCGTGCGCGGGCGGCGCCGTCTATTCGCCCGCCATGACGGACTTCATCTTCATGGTGAAGGACAGCTCTTACATGTTCGTCACCGGCCCGGACGTGGTGAAGACGGTCACCAACGAGGTCGTGACCCAGGAAGAGCTGGGCGGCGCGATCACCCACACCACCAAATCGGGCGTCGCCGACGTCGCCTTCGAGAACGACATCGACGCGCTGCTGGCGACCCGCGAGTTCTTCGACTTCCTGCCCCTATCGAACCGCCACGATCTGCCCGAGAGGCCCTGCACCGATGCGTGGGACCGCCTCGACGACAGCCTCGACACGCTCATCCCGCCGAGCGCGAACCAGCCCTACGACATGCACGAGCTCATCCGTAAGGCCGCGGACGAAGGCGAGTTCTTCGAACTCCAGCCGGGCCATGCAGGCAACATCATCACCGGCTTCTGCCGCATCGAGGGCCGCACCGTCGGCGTCGTCGCCAACCAGCCGATGGTGCTGGCCGGCGTGCTCGACATCAACTCGTCCAAGAAGGGGGCGCGCTTCGTCCGCTTCTGCGACGCCTTCGAGATCCCGATCCTGACCTTCGTCGATGTCCCGGGCTTCCTCCCCGGCGTCGCCCAGGAGCATAATGGCATCATCAAGCACGGAGCGAAATTGCTCTTCGCTTATGCCGAGGCGACCGTGCCGAAGATCACCGTCATCACCCGCAAGGCTTATGGCGGCGCCTACGACGTTATGGCCTCGAAGCACCTCCGCGGCGACTTGAACTACGCCTGGCCGACAGCCGAGATCGCAGTGATGGGCGCCAAGGGCGCAGTCGAGATCATCTTCCGCAAGGACATCGGAGACGCCGGAAAGATCGCAGACCGCACCCGCGAATATGAAGAGCGCTTCGCCAACCCCTTCGTCGCCGCGAGCAAGGGCTTCATCGACGAAGTGATCATGCCGCACTCCACCCGGCGGCGGGTTGCGTTGGGCCTACGCAAGCTCAGGAACAAGCAGCTCGAGAATCCGTGGAAGAAGCACGACAACATCCCCCTCTAAGGCCGTCATGAGCACCTACACCGCCACGATCCGCTGGACCCGCGACCCGGGTACTGACTTCGCCAAGGGCCAGTACAGCCGCGCGCACAGCTGGGAGTTCGACGGCGGCCTGACCGTCCCGGCTTCGCCCAGCCCGCACGTCGTCCCCGCACCTTGGTCGGATCTCAATGCCGTCGACCCGGAGGAAGCGTTTGTCGCCTCCCTCTCCTCCTGCCACATGCTCTTCTTCATCGACTTCGCCCGCCGAGACGGCTTCGTCGTCGATGCGTATATTGATGAAGCGGAGGGCGTTTTGGAAAAACGCGCCGACGGGAAGACGGCTATGACCCGCGTCCTGCTCCGTCCGCGAATCCACTGGGGAGTTGGACAGACGCCGGACGGAGCAACCACCGCCGATCTCCATCACCGCGCCCATGAAGCCTGCTTCATCGCCAATTCGGTGACGAGCGAGGTGACGGTCGAGCCTCTCTAATCCGTCGTCCTGAACTCGTTTCAGGACCCATTTCCGACTAGGTCGTCGTGCGTCTTCAGAATGGATGCTGAAGCAAGTTCAGCATGACGTGAGCGGCGCGAGCCCGAGCGCCGGCGCCAAATCATCCCACCGGGGATTCTCAGTTTCAATTAGATTGATCTTCCACTGACGATGCCAGCGTTTGAGCTGCTTCTCGCGCTCGATGGCCTCATGCATCGCCCCAAACTGTTCAAAGCGGACAAGCCGGTGCACGGCGTACTTTGCGGTGAACCCCTTCACTTGCCCGCTTCGGTGCTGATAGAGCCGCGCGATCAAGTCGGAAGTGACGCCAATGTAGAGCGTCCCATATTCTCGGCTGGCAAGAATGTAGACGCACGGCTGCTTCACTGTGGTCGTGCATGCGAAAGAATGGATGCTGAAACAAGTTCAGCATGACGGAGTAAGTCCATGAAACTCGGCCGCCTCAACCACGTCGGCGTCGCCACCCCGTCGATCGAGCAAAGCCTCGAGCTCTACCGCGCGATGTTCGGCGCCGAGCCGCACGGCCCGGCCTTCGACCTCCCCGCACAGGGCGTTCGCGTCTGCTTCGTCGACACGCCGAACTCGCAGATCGAGCTGATCGAGCCGCTGGGCGAAAGCTCGCCCATCGTGAAATTCCTCGAGAAGAACCCGCTCGGCGGCCAGCATCACGTCTGCTTCGAGGTCCCCGACATCCATGCCGCCAAGGCCGAATTCGAGGCGAAGGGCGCCCGCGTGCTTGGCGAGCCTCGCATCGGTGCCCACGGCACTTTGGTCTTCTTCGTCCACCCGAAGGACATGGGCGGCGTGCTGACCGAGATCATGGAGACGCCGAAGGCGGCGCACTAAGGACTAGGACAGCCGTTCGGCGTGCCAGCGCAGGTGATCGGCCATGTAGGTCGAAATGAAGTAATAGCTGTGGTCGTACCCCTGCCGCAGGTTGAGCTGCAGGGCGATGCCCGCGTCCGCGCAGGCCTTGTCCAGCAGGTCCGGCCGCAGTTCCTTCTCCAGGAACGGATCGGCTGACCCCAGGTCGACCAGCAGGTCGTCCACGCGGGCGCCATCCTCGATCAGCGCGATTGCATCATGTTTCCGCCACGCTGAGCGATCCTCGCCGAGATATCCGGCGAGCGCCTTTTGGCCCCACGGCACCTGGCCGGGTGCAACGATGGGCGCGAAGGCTGAAACACTGCGGAAGCGCCCGGGATTCCGAAGCGCGACCGTCAGCGCGCCATGACCGCCCATCGAATGGCCGGTGATGCCCTGCCGATCCATGTTCGCCGGGAACTCCGCCCTGATCAGCGCCGGAAGCTCCTCGGTCACATAGGTCCACATGCGATAATTCTTGGCAAACGGCTCCTCGGCTGCGTCGACGTAGAAGCCCGCGCCAAGACCGAAATCGTAGGCGCCCGACGGATCGTCCGGAACGCCTTCGCCGCGCGGGCTCGTGTCCGGCGCGACGAAGATCAGGCCATGCTCCGCACAGGCTGCGCGATACTCGCCCTTCTCAGTGACGTTTGCGTGCGTGCAGGTGAGGCCGGACAAATACCAGACGACCGGCAACTTCTCCCCGTCTTCCGCCCGAGGCGGCAGGAAGATGGAGAAGGTCATGTCCGTACCCGTCGCACCCGACGCATGCTTGACGACGAGCTGGCGCCCCCCGTGCGCCAGGTTCTCGCTGACGATTTCCAGGCTCACTGGTCGGCCGGGTACCGGTAGTAGCCGCAGAGCTTGTTGCCGTCGGGATCGCGCAGGTAGGCTAGATACATCTTGCCGAAGCCCCCGTCGCGGATGCCGGGCGGGTCCTCGATCGACGTTCCGCCATTGGCGATGCCCGCGGCGTGCCACGCATCGACCTGTTCCGGACTCGACGCCTTGAGCCCAATGGTCGAGCCATTGCCGTGGCTGCAGCACTCGCCGTTGAGCGGCGGGCCGACGCCCAGTGCACCCTCACGGGTCATCCACCAGTCGGACTTGCCAAAGTCCTGGCCGGGACGGTGTCCAAGCGCGCCCATTGTCGCATCGTAGAATTTCTTCGAACGTTCGCGGTCGCTGCATCCCAGCATGACGTGGCTGAACATGTTTCTCTCCCTAGTAAACGACGACGGACCGGATGCTTTCGCCCGCGTGCATCAGGTCGAAGCCCTTGTTGATTTCGTCGAGTGTCAGCACGTGCGTGATCATCTGGTCGATGGCGATCTTGCCGTCCATGTACATGTCGACGATCTTGGGGACGTCGGTGCGGCCCTTGGCGCCGCCGAACGCGGTGCCCCGCCAGTTGCGGCCGGTGACCAGCTGGAACGGCCGCGTGGCGATTTCCTTTCCGGCCTCGGCGACGCCGATGATGATGCTCGTCCCCCAGCCGCGGTGGCAGCATTCGAGCGCCGTGCGCATCACTTCCGTATTGCCGGTGGCATCAAAACTGTAGTCCGCGCCGCCGTCGGTGATCTCGACGATCTTCGCGATCACCTCCTCGCGGATCATGCCTTTGGTGTTCAGGAAGTCGGTCATGCCGAACTGGCGGCCCCATTCCTCGCGGTCGGGGTTGATGTCGATGCCGACGATCTTGTTCGCGCCTGCCAGCCTCGCGCCCTGAATGACGTTCAGGCCGATGCCGCCGAGGCCGAATACGACGACATTGTCGCCCGGCTGCACCTTGGCGGTGTTCATCACTGCGCCGACGCCGGTGGTCACTCCGCAGCCGATGTAGCAGCTGGTCTTGAACGGAGCGTCCTCGCGGATCTTGGCGACCGCGATCTCGGGCAGGACCGTGAAGTTCGAGAAGGTCGAGCACCCCATATAGTGGAAGATGGTCTCGCCCTTGTAACTGAAGCGGCTGGTGCCGTCGGGCATCAGGCCTTTGCCCTGCGTCGCTCGGATCGCGGTGCAGAGATTGGTCTTGCCGCTAAGGCAAGATTTACACTTGCCGCATTCCGGCGTGTACAGAGGGATGACGTGGTCGCCCGGCTTCACACTGGTGACACCTGGCCCGATCTCCCGCACTACGCCTGCGCCTTCATGGCCGAGGATCGACGGGAAGATGCCTTCGCTATCGAAGCCGTCGAGCGTGTAGGCGTCGGTATGGCAGATGCCAGTCGCCATGATCTCGACCAGCACTTCACCCTGCTTGGGGCCTTCCAGATCGACCTCGACGATTTCGAGCGGTTTCTTGGCTTCGAAGGCGACGGCGGCGCGGGTCTTCATGAGTCGGTCCCCCAGACGTGATTTGCGCGCCCTATGCCCCCAAGAAGCGCCTTATCCAACCGGCAACGCGCGCATTGTCGTTCGGGGCGTCGAGCGACGCGATCTTCTCATCCGGATCGGGCACGATGTCGTAGCGCTTCTCGATCAGCGCCTTGGCGAATGCCGGCGAGAATTCCGGATGGAACTGGAAGGAGATAGCCGGCCGACCAGTCCAGGCGAGCCCTGCGAAAGGCGTGAACTTGGACTGCAGGAACACTTCGGTTCCCGGCGGCTGGACCACAACCTGGTCCTGATGAGAAGCCGGGGCGGCGACGGAAGTTTCGCCATCCATCCACGGCTCACGCCGAGCGATTTCGTAGCGGTGCAGCCCGGCGCCCCAACCCCTGTTCGACTTCTCCACCCGGCCGCCGAGCGCTTCCGCCATCGCCTGGTGGCCGAAGCAGATGCCGACCATCCTGCTACCTTTAGCCGCCCGAATGAAGTCGAGCAGTCCCGGGATCCACGGCAGCGGCTCATAGACTCCCGCCGGCGAGCCGGTGATCAAGACGGCGTCGTGATCGCCGGGGTCCGGCAGCTCACCGGCCTGCACATCGTGGCTCTCGGTCTCGAAGCCGAAGCCGAGCATCTTCTGGACCATCATCGGATAGTCCCCAAACTGCTCGGCCAGATTGCCGGGTGGCCGCCCCGTCTCGAGGATCGCAAGCTTCATGGCGCGGCCATTGCCACTGTAAACGGCTTCGGCCAATGCGATTTCGAAAGGGGAGAGCGATGCAGGCCGACAAAGTGCTCGATGGCCGCCATGCGCTGATCACTGGAGGTGGAACCGGAATCGGCGCCGCCTCAGCCGAAGTGCTATACGCCGCCGGAGCGAAGGTCTCGCTGCTCGGACGCCGGGTCGAGCCGCTTCAGGAAGTCGCCGGGCGGGTAGAAGGCGCCGCCGTCCAGTGCGACGTAACCGACACGGCCAGCATTGCCCGGGCCTTCGACGAGGCCCGGGCTGCGAATGGCCCGATCGACTATCTCATCGTCAATGCGGGAATCGCCGAGAGCGCGCCGTTCCACAAGATGAAGCGCGACGCCTGGGACCGGATCATCGCGGTCAACTTGACGGGTGCGTTCGATACCGTACAGGCGGGTCTTCCCGACCTGCTCAAGACCGAGGACGCCCGCATCGTCTTCATTGCGTCGGTCGCAAGCCTGCGCGGAGTGCCGTACGCGGCGCATTATGCAGCATCCAAGCATGGCCTCCTCGGACTGATGCGCTCCATGGCGGCGGAATATGCCAAGTCGAAGATGACGGTGAACGCCATCTGCCCAGGCTATGTCGACACGCCGATGACCGATCAATCGGTGGCGCGCGTGTCGCAGATTACCGGCCGGGGCGAAGGTGAAGCGCGGTCCGCCATCACCAACATGAATGCGAGCGGGCGGCTGGTCGATCCAAAGGCGATCGCCAACCTCGTGCTGACGCTCTGCCTGCCCTTGAGCCGCGACATCAACGGCACGGCGATCACAATCGATGGGGGCACGGCCGCGTGAAATTAGATGCGGCGAACTTCCTCCCGCAACACTTCCTATGGGAGTTCAGGGACGGCGTTGCCACCGTCACGCTGAACCGGCCGGAGCGGAAGAACCCGCTGACCTTCCATAGCTACGCCGAGCTTCGCGACACGTTCCGTGCTCTGACCGATGCCAACGAAGTGAAGGTCGTGGTCATTCGCGGCGAAGGCGGCAATTTCTGCTCGGGCGGCGACGTACACGAAATCATCGGCCCTTTAACGCAAATGGACCAAAACGGGCTGCTGAAGTTCACGACGATGACCGGCGATCTCGTCAAGGCGATCCGGGCCTGCCCGCAGCCGATCATCGCGGCGGTCCAGGGCGTGTGCGCGGGCGCCGGCGCCATTCTCGCAATGGCGAGCGACATCCGCTTCGCTTCGCCCAGCGCCAAAACAGCCTTCCTCTTCACTCGCGTCGGCTTGTCTGGCGCGGACATGGGCGCCTGCGCGATTCTGCCGCGGATCATCGGCCACGGCCGGGCAGCCGAACTCCTCTTCACCGGGCGGAGCATGAGCGCGGACGAAGGGCTTGCCTGGGGCTTCTGGAATCGTGTGGTCGAAGACGTCTTGGCAGAAGCGAATGCGCTTGCGCTGGAGCTCGCGCGGGGACCGTCCTTCGCTCACGCAATGACCAAGCGTCAGCTCGACGCCGAATGGCATGTTTCGATCGACGATGCGATCACGATGGAGGCCGAGGCGCAGGCCGTCTGCATGAAGACCAAAGACTTCCACCGTGCCTACGAAGCCTTCGCGAACAAGCGGAAGCCGGAGTTTCAGGGTGACTGACCGGCTCGCCTGGCCATTCTTCGAGCCGCGTCACCGCAAGCTGGCAGAAAACCTCGAATCGTGGTGCGAAGCGACGATCCATGACGCCGAAGCGTCGGACCCGGACGAAGCCTGCCGCTCGTTGGTGCGGGAGCTTGGCCGCGCGGGATTCCTGAAGCTGTGCGTGTCGGATGGCGAGAACCGGCCCGACGTCCGCAGCCTCGCGATTTGCCGCGAGATCCTTGCCCGCCATCACGGGCTCGCCGACTTCACCTTCGCAATGCAGGGGCTCGGCTCGGGCGCGATCAGCCTGTTCGGCACGATCGAGCAGAAGCGCGAATGGCTCCCGCGTGTCGCCGGCGGGAGCGCCATCGCCGCCTTCGCCATGACCGAGCCGGAATGCGGATCGGACGCGGCGAACATCGCGACCTCGGCGATGCTCGACGGCAACGAATGGGTGCTGGTCGGAGAGAAGACCTACATCTCCAACGGTGGGATTGCCGACTTCTATCTGACCTTCGCGCGCACGGGCGAAGGCGAAGGTTCGCGCGGCCTGAGCGCTTTCATCGTTCCGGCCGATGCCGTGCGGGTCGCCGAACGCATCGAGGCCATCGCCGCGCATCCGCTCGCGCGCCTCAAGTACGACAACGTCCGCATTCCGGCCGACGCCATCGTCGGCGAACCGGGCGAAGGTTTCCGCGTCGGCATGGAGACTCTGAACCTGTTCCGCGTGACCGTGGGTGCTGCTGCGCTGGGCTTTGCGCGGCGGGCGCTGGACGAAGCGCTCGCCTTTTCGACGAACCGCCGCCTCGGCACCGCCAAGCTCGCCGACAATGCGGTGACGCAGGCGAAGCTCACCGACATGGCAACGGCGATCGATGCTTCGGCCTTGCTCATCTATCGCGCCGCCTGGGAGCAGGATGTCGGTGGTTCTGGGGGCGGCTCCAACGTCCGCCGGTCCGCCGCAATGGCCAAGCTGAATGCGACCGAATCCGCGCAGCAGGTCATCGACGCGGCGGTGCAGATGCACGGCGGCATGGGCGTCACCAAGGGCGCGAAGGTCGAGGAGCTGTACCGCGAGATCCGCGCCTTGCGAATCTATGAAGGCGCGAGCGAGGTGCAGCGGCAAATCATCGCCCGCGACTTGCTAAAGGAGCATAGGTCATGAAGTCGCTCCAGCCGCCCGGCTGGCCCCGGCCGAAGGGCTATTCGAACGGAATGGCGGCGCGCGGCCGGATCATCGTGACCGCCGGCGTCGTTGGCTGGGATGAGGAGGAGCGCTTCTCCTCAGACCGCGTCGCCGATCAGTTCGCCCAGGCGCTGCGCAACATTCTCGCTATCTTCGCCTGCGACGGAGCGGATGCGAGCCGGATTGCCCGCCTCACCTGCTACGTCACGTCGATCGACGAATATCTCGAAAGCGCGAAGGAGATCGGCGCGGCCTGGAAGGAAATCGTGGGGCCGCATTACCCTGCGATGGCGCTGGTCGAGGTTGTCCGGCTGGTCGAGCCCGAAGCTAAGGTCGAAATCGAGGCGACTGGGGTGATTCCCGAATGAGGGATCGCTTCGTCGAGGAACGCCTGCCCACGCCTGAGCTGCTTCCGGAATTCCGCTTCGACTTGCCCGACCTGCAATATCCGGAGGGGCTGAACGCGGCCGTCGAACTGCTGAAGGGCGGCGCACCGGACGCGCTGGCCGTCGTCAACGACCACGGCAGCTGGACCTACGCTGACCTCGACAATTTCAGCGGACGCATCGCCCGTCTGCTGGTCGACAAACACGGCCTCGTGCCGGGGAACCGAGTGCTTCTGCGAGGTCCCAACGGCTACACCATGTTCGCGGCCTGGCTCGCCGTGTTGAAGGCTGGCGGCGTGGTCGTCGCGACCATGCCTTTGCTTCGACCGGGCGAGATCGCGACCGTGATCGAGCGCGCCGAAATCTCGCATGCGATCGTCGACAGCCGCTTCATCGGCGACTTCCGCGAGGCCGTCGACCAGACGCACTTCGTCAAGCACATCGTCAAATATGACGGCGATTATGGTCGAGGCGAGCTGGAGACCCGGACCGCCCCACTGAAGCCGCTTCCGCCGGTCGACACGCACCGCGATGACCCCGCGCTGATCGCCTTCACCAGCGGCACGACCGGCGTGCCAAAGGGCTGCGTACAGTTCCACCGCGACATCCTCGCGCCTTGCGACACGTTCGCGAGGCATCTCGTCGGCCCGAAGCCCGGCGACGTCTTCCTCACCAGCGCGCCAATGGCCTTCACCTTCGGGCTCGGCATCACGCTTATGTTTCCGCTGCGCTTCGGCGCCGCCGCCGCGACGATCGAGCAGGCAACGCCGCCGAAGATGATTGACGCTATAGTGAAGTATGGCGTCACCCACCTCGGCACTGCACCGACGGCCTATAAGGCGCTGCTGTCCCAGCCCGCGCTGGACGATGCGCTGAAGACGCTCCGCTATTGCATCTCCGCCGGTGAGCATTTGCCCGAGGCGACATGGCGCGCGTGGCACGAGCGCACCCGCATCGCGATCACCGACGGCATCGGCTCGACCGAGCTGATGCACATCTTCGTGTCGGCGGCGGGGGACGACATCCGCCCCGGCTCAACCGGCAAGGCGGTGCCAGGCTATGAGGCGACCGTGCTCGATGACTTCGGCGAGCCAATGCGCGAAGGCGTCGGCCGCCTCGCGATCAAAGGGCCGACCGGCTGCCGCTACCTCGATGACGAGCGGCAGGCGAAATACGTCGAGAACGGCTGGAACATCACCGGCGACACCTACCGCCGCGATGCCGAAGGCTATTATTGGTACCTCGCGCGCAGCGACGATATGATCGTCAGCTCCGGCTACAACATCGGGGCTCCGGAGGTGGAGAATGCGCTGCTGGCGCATCCCGCCGTCGCCGAATGCGCGGTGATCGGAGTCGCCTGTCCGGAGCGCGGGCAGAAGGTGAAAGCCTTCATCGTCCTCGCCGGCTTCGCCGAGCCGGGCGCCGAGTTGATTGAGAAGCTTCAGACCTTCGTGAAGGGCCAGATCGCCCCTTACAAATATCCGCGTGAGATTGATTTCGTGGACGCGCTGCCGAAAACGGCGACCGGCAAGCTCAGGCGGAGCGAGTTGAGGAGTCGGTAATGTGTAAGCTCGGCGCATCGATGTTGGTTGCGATAGCATTGGCCGGTATCGTCAGTGCCACGTCTCCGGGTCTGACGCAGGCCGTTCAGGCCCAGCCCAGCGTTCGCGACGGACAGAAGGACTTCGACTGGGAAATCGGCAACTGGACGACGCGGGTGAAGGTCCGTCGCAATCCGCTGACCGGCGCGGCCCCGGATTGGGCGGAATATGCGGGAACGAGCGTCGTGAAGCCGCTGCTGAGCGGCCGCGCCAATTTCGTGGAGCTCTTGGTCGCTGGAACGCACGGCAAGATCGAGGGCGGTTCGCTGCGGCTCTACAATCCGAGAGCGGCGCAGTGGAGCCTCAACTATGCGAGCGTCGGCGGCGGTGTGCTGACGGCACCGGTGTTCGGTGCGTTCGACGGCAGCGGACGCGGGACTTTCTTCGGGCAGGACACGCTCAACGGACGCACGATCCTCGTGCGGTTCGTCATCACTCGCCCCTCGCCGAACGAGGCCCAATTCGAGCAGGCCTATTCCGTCGATGGCGGCCAAAGCTGGGAAGACAATTGGATCGCCGTCGACACGCGGCGCTAGCTACTCAAACTCCACGATGACCTGATCGACTGCGACGCTTTCGCCGGCCTTCACCGGAGTCGCCTTGACCTTCGCCGCCTTGGGGGCGCGGAGGATGTTTTCCATCTTCATCGCTTCCATGACCGCGACCGGCTGGCCGGGCTCGACCTTGTCGCCGACAGTGACGTCGAGCTTTGTCACCAGTCCCGGCATCGGCGCAAGCAGCAGCCGCGACAGGTCCGGCGGCGCCTTCTCGATCATGTGCACCGACAGAGCGGCGACGTGGGGGTCGAGCACCTGAACCTTGTGCGTCGCTCCGCGCGTGGCCAGTTCCCACTTCCGGCCCTGACGATCGACCTGAACCGTGCGTCGGCGCCCGCCGATGGTCAGTCCGAGAAGCCGCTGCCCCGGAATCCAGCTTCCGAAAATCTCGACCGGGTCGTTGTCATCAACCCAGGCCATGGTGCCGCCCTCGAACGGCTCGATGTGGACTTGGTGGACCTCGCCGCCGATCTTCACGCTGTGGTCGCGGGGCGGGTCGATGCGACCCGCAAGCTGATCGCTCACCTCCGCGGCGCGAGCCTCGCGGATGGTCTCGATCATCGCGGCGACTGCGGCGAGATCAGCGATCAACTGCTCGTCGGCGGGCGCGCCCTCGAAGCCTTCCGGATATTCCTCGGCGATGAAGTTGGTCGTGATGTTCCCTTCGCGGAAGCGGGGGTGCTGCATCAGCGCCGAAAGGAAATCGACATTGTGGCCGATGCCGTCGATCTCGAATGCGTCCAGCGCGGCGACCTGGGCGTCGATCGCGGCTTCCCGGGTCGGTCCCCAGGTGACCAATTTGGCGATCATGGGGTCGTAGAACATCGACACCTCGCCGCCCTCATAGACGCCGTCGTCGACCCGGACGATTGCTGTATTCGCGCCTAAATCCGTTCGTCCTGAGCCTGTCGAAGGACTGCTTTTCGTCTTTCCGTCTGAAGGCAAGGACAGCCCCTCGACAAGCTCAGGGCGAACGGTTTGTTTTGGCGGCCGATACCGCACCAGCCTACCGGTGCTTGGCAGGAACCCGCGATACGGATCCTCCGCATAGACGCGGTTTTCGACCGCCCAGCCGTTGAGCTTCACGTCGTCCTGCTTGAATTTCAGCTTCTCGCCCGCGGCAACGCGGATCATCTGTTCGACGAGGTCGAGGCCGGTGACTTCCTCGGTCACCGGATGCTCGACCTGCAGCCGGGTGTTCATCTCAAGGAAGTAGAAGCTCTTGCCGGTCGTATCTGCACCGGAAACGATCAGCTCGACCGTGCCTGCGGAATAGTATCCGACTGCCCTAGCGAGAGCCACGGCCTGCTCGCCCATCGCTTTTCGCATTTCCGGCGTGACGAACGGCGACGGCGCTTCCTCGACCACCTTCTGGTGACGGCGCTGGATCGAGCATTCGCGCTCGCCCAAATAGAGGATGTTGCCGTGCTTGTCGCCGAGCACCTGGATCTCGATGTGGCGCGGCTGCTCGATGAACTTCTCGATGAAGACGCGGTCGTCGCCGAAGCTCGAAAGGCCCTCGCGCTTCGTCGCCTCGAAACCCTCGCGAACGTCCTTCTCGGACCAGGCGAGGCGCATGCCCTTGCCGCCGCCGCCGGCCGAGGCTTTCATCATCACCGGGTAGCCGATGTCCTTGGCGATCTTCACCGCCTCGTCGGTCGTGGCGATGTCGCCGAGATAGCCGGGGACGACGTTCACGCCCGCCTTCTGGGCGAGCTTCTTGGACTCGATCTTGTCGCCCATCGCCGCGATCGCGTTCGGCGGCGGACCGATGAACGCAATGCCGGCTTTCTCGAGCGCCTTGGCGAAGGTCGTGCGCTCGGAGAGGAAGCCATAGCCCGGGTGCACCGCCTCGGCGCCAGTCGCCTTGCAGGCGTCGATGATCAGCTCGGCCTTGAGGTAGGATTCGGACGCGGGCGGTGGGCCGAGGCGGACGGCTTCGTCGGCCATGCGAACGTGCGGCGCGCGGGCGTCGGCGTCGGAATAGACGGCGACCGTCTTGATGCCCATGCGCTTTGCCGTGCGAATGACGCGGCAGGCAATCTCACCGCGATTGGCGATCAGGACTTTCGAGAACGGCGGCTTCATTTAAGGGGCTCGACGTGAAGGATGACGAATGATCCGTTGACTGGCTTCACAAAGACCTTCTGCCGTTTGGATTTGTCTGTTGGGAATGATCCCACGAGGTCGCAACTCGTCGGCACGTAGTTCAAGGGATATGAGGGTTGGCGCACCCCCTTGTAGACCTTTCTGGGAACCAGTTGCGCAAAGTAGGGATTCCAAAACTCGTAGCGTCCCCTCATCACGACGTAGCCTTCTACGACAATCGGAGCTCGCCTTGTCTCATCGGCTCTTTCGCGCAAGAGTCGCTGTATGTCCGTGCCCGGCGCGTACTCGCATGCGGCGGCCGGCGGCGTAAGGGACACGGAAATCGCCGCTGTCAAAAGACAAACCCCTCTCACTCAGCCGCCTCATCGGTCGTCGCGATGTCGCCGAGATAGCCGGGAACGACGTTGACGCCCGCCTTCTGTGCCAGCTTCTTGGACTCGATCTTG
>JBKPKE010000142.1:0-3503 GCA_046730955.1 Pseudomonadota bacterium | reverse complement strand
CGAGGTCAGGAGGAAGAGCGGGACGGCGGAAATGGCGGCAATCGTAATGATTGCAAAATAGAACCAGCCCAAGCTCTTCGCGAGCCGGCCGTTCACGTGATCGTGCATGTAGGTTTTGTCGCCGGCAAGCAGCAGAAGCGGCAGATAGGTCAATGGCAGGACCAGGATGGAAAAAAGGACCGCATATTCCACCAGCTGCATCGGATCGACGCCGCTGAGGATGATTGCGAGTGCGACGAGGAAAAGTGCTATCCAGGCGATCGTGAAGCGCGGCGCTTCCCACGGCTTTTTGTGACGACCCCAGATCCAGCCGAAGAATTGTGCAACCGAGTAGGCATTGGCCAAGCATGTTTCGACCGCCGCTCCGGCGACGGCGAAGAGCATGCCGAGCAGCGCGAGTATCAGGCCCCACTTGCCGAATGGGATCGCCGCCTGGAGAGCAGCCGATCCGGGAATTGCCGGGTCAACGCCGGCGGGTCGAAACAGGACCGCGGAATTGGAAAGGATCGCGATCGCCAGCAGTGACCCTAGCGCGAAGCCGACTATGCAGGTCAGGCGGTTGGTCATCAGGTCCTTGACGCCCCAGCCCTCTTCGATCGCGCCCGAGGAATAGAAATAGACCTCGTAGGGGAAGAGGACCGCGCTCAGGATGGCCACGCCAAAGTAAGCGAACAAAAGCAATTCTTTCGTGCTTAGGCCGTTGGGAACCTGTGGAATGAAGCCGCCGGCGATCTCGTCCCACGGCGGCCCGATGGCGACGGTTGCTGCCGCGAATACGATCATGAACAGACCTAGAAGCCCGTAAACGCGCTCGATCCATTTGAAGGGCAGAACCCAGATGGACATGACTAGGATTACGACCATCGCGACGGCCATCAACATGTATGGAGCGCCGGTCAGGTAATTGAGGATGAGAGCAACACCTCCGATTTCCGCTGCGCAGGTGATCAGGTTGCTAATAAGAGAGGCGGCCAGGACGACAAGACCGACCTTGAGGCCCAGCCGGTGCCGCATGAGATTGAACACGGGCTGCTTGGCCGCCGCGGCCACACGTCCGCTCATCTCGCCGAAGACCATGATACCGACGGTGCCGAACGCGAACACCCAGATCAGCGCAAACCCGAAAGTCGAACCGGCCTTCGCAGCAAAGACTAGCTCGCTGATGTCGACGAAGCCGCCAACTGCGGTCATGATACCGAGGGTCAGCTCAAGCGGATTCAAGCTGATCCTCGATTTCTTTCAGCTTCACGACGCTCACGCGAAGCTCCTCGGACGGAGCGTCATCGGGTTGTGTAATTAGGTCATCCACAATGGCGGCCGCCGTGGGGTTGGTCAGGCTGTTCGAAATCGTCGAGAGTTGCTCGCGAGCGGAAGCCCGCATCGTCTTCGCATAGGTGCGTGTGATCTTGCCCTTGCTCGCCTGCTCATTGACCAGCGCCCATTCGGCCGCGAGCGAGCGAGCCTCGGCGATCGACGGAAGATCCTTCTGCGCTCCCTGCGCGCATCCGCTCAACGCCACGCAAAACAGCACGAGCCGTTTCATGTCCGTTCAACTCGTTGCGAAGGTGGACCGTTCCCCCTTCAGGCCTGTGCGGCTTTGCGGCGGCCGAAGTCTGAAAGCGTGCGCAAGGTGATGGAGAAGCGAAGCTGGTCGCCCGGGGTGATGCTATGTTCCCAATCGTTTCGAGCCTCCCGCGACAGCAGATAGGCGGACCGCGCTTCCACCGGCAGACTGAAGCGGCGAAAGCCCGACACGCCGCGCTGTCGAAAGCGCAAGGTAGCGGGCGTACCGAGGGAGACCCCGACGACGAGATCGAAGACGCTTCGATCCTTATGCCAGCCGATCCCCGCGCCCGGATCGTAGCGGGCGAGAAGGACGTGGGCGATCTCGTCCGGAGCTATTCCGGCGAGCGTGGCCGCTTTGCGACGGAGGGGCTCGATCCAGTTCGGAATGGGTTCTGTCGGCTGGAAGCTCGCGTTGTCGAAGTCGTATCGCCAGCCGAAGCTCTGGGTCTTTCGGTTGCCCGTCCAGCCATGGAAGCGAAAGGGCGTGAAGTCCATCGCCTGCAGCCGTTCGATCAGCGCGGACTCCTCTTCGGTTCCGATGAAATCCGGCTGATATTCCAACCCGGCAACCAGCGGCTCGGTAAACAGGTCGACCTGCTTCATGCCGCGAATAGTTCCTTGATCTCCGAAGGCCTCAGTTCGGGCGCGAGCTGTTCGAACGTGCACTGCTTCGGTGCCTTGTCGGGTCGCCAGCGAAGAAGCGCAGTGCCATGGCGGAAGCGGCGTCCGGTTACCTGGTCGTAGCGAACTTCGACCACGAGTTCAGCTTTCAGGGGTTCCCATTGACCCGTGCGCTCCGTACTCCAGCGGCTGGGCCCACCGGGCGCGTTGCCGGTGAAGCCCGGCGGTTCGATCAAGGCTTCCAGGGCCTCAGTCAGCTCAGCTCGCTCCTTCGCAGGAATGGCGGACGTAAAGCCGACATGATTCAGCTTCCCCTCATCATCGTAGAGACCGAGCAGCAGCGACCCGACCTCGCGCTTCTTCTCGGCATAGCGAAAGCCGCCAACCACGCAGTCTGCCGTGCGCAGCTGCTTCACCTTGACCATCGCCCGTTCACCGAATTTGTATGGTTGGTCGAGCCGCTTGGCGACGACGCCGTCCAATGCTCCGCCGCTTCGCTTCAGCCAGTCGATCGCAATGTTCCGATCGACCGTCGCTGGTGAGAGCAACAGGCCATCCATGCGGTTCGCCCTATAGAATTTTTCGAGCGCTCTGCGACGTTCCGAGAGCGGTTCGGCGCCGAAGCTATTCGCGCCGATCTCGATCACGTCGAAGAGCATGAACTGCGCCGGAGTTTCCTGTGCCAGCTTGCGCACGCGGCTCTCCGCCGGGTGCAGCCGCATCTGCAGCGCCTCGAAATCCAGGCGGTCTTCCAGCGGGATGATGAGTTCACCATCGACCGTGAGGCGTCGCTCTTTCAGTCGCCCGAGCATCTCCAGCACTTCGGGGAAGTAGCGGCCGAGCGACTTGCCGGACCGGGAGATCATCTCGACCGTGTCGCCGTTCCGCCGGGCGATGCAGCGGAATCCGTCCCACTTGGGCTCGTACTGCCAGCCTTCGCCCTCCGGAAGCTCCGCCGCGAGGAGGGCTTCCATGGGCACGGGCGCGGCATCGCTGACCATGCGGCTTCAATGGCCGAAGGTTGCGCGCGTTCCGGGCAAGAAAAAAGCCCGCTCGAAAGCGGGCTTAATTGGTTGCGGGGGCAGGATTTGAACCTGCGACCTTCAGGTTATGAGCCTGATCCGACCCATTTTCGCAACTATTTGAATCAGGCTCCCAAATTCGGCTAACATGCTGATTATACGGAGTTTTTCTGATGCCAAGAGACGCCACAATACGCCATTCAGCGTCAACAATATGCCAATCGAGTACGGACACAGCGCGGACACAGAAAGGTCGCCGTAAACTCGATGACCGAGTCGCGCGGGAGTCTGAAC
>JBKPKE010000141.1:0-2928 GCA_046730955.1 Pseudomonadota bacterium | reverse complement strand
AATGACATATTCCCGAACGTAACGGAGAGTCTGCACGATGTGCGGCCATTCGACCGTCGGCGGAACCTCGAAGGGCTGCTGACCGCAGCGCTGCCAGGATGTCGCAGTCCGAAGCAACTGCCAGGTCGGGAACACTCCCGCCACTTGGTACTGCTCCAGATAATCGTTGAAAGATTTCACAGACGTCGCGTGAGCAGAAGATGCCGCATACCAGTTTCGATACCCTGGCTCGTCCTGGCCGGCCGCAATGTACGGCGCGATCGGGTTCAATAAGGACGTTCCGGGGGCGTAGACGATCGAGCCGGTTGATGGTGCGGACACGACCTTTTGGGCGGAGGCCGGAGCCGCGGCGGCCAAAGCCAGAACAAGTGCAATCAAGCGCATCGCCCGCAGCATACTCCGACGCCGCGGCTTGCAAAGCGCTGAATGCACCCTCACTGTCGCACGCATGGAGCGACCGATCGAAGTCGAGCTGCCGCACAAGCTGGGTCGCGAGGAGGCGCATCGGCGTATCGCCAACAACGTTCACAAGTTGCGCGACCATCTGCCCGGTGGCGCCGCGCACGTACAGTCGAATTGGTCCGGCGAGCAGCTGAACCTCGACATCACCGCGATGGGACAGAGGATCGCGGCGCAGATTGACGTCGAGGAGACGAAGGTGCGTTGTCGCGTGATGCTGCCAGGCATGCTCGGCTTCTTCGCGGGTCCGATCGAGGCCGCGCTGAAGTCCAAGGGCAGCGATCTTCTCCTTGAAGACAAGAGCAAGAAGTGAGGCATTTCGCGGTCGTCGGCTCCGGCCCGGCCGGCTTCTACACCGCGGAAGCGCTCGAAAAGGTCTACGGCGAAAAGGCGCGGATCGACGTCATCGACCGCTACCCCGTGCCGTACGGGCTCATCCGCTTCGGCGTAGCGCCGGACCACCAGTCGCTGAAGGCGGTCAGCAAGCGCTACGACAAGGTCGCGGAAAGTCCCGGGGTGGACTTCATCGGCAACGTGACGGTCGGGCGGGACCTGTCCGTGGCGGAATTGCTAGAGCTTTACGACGCCGTGATCCTTGCGATTGGCGCACCTCATGACAGGAAGCTGGGGATTGCGGGGGAGGATCTTCCCGGCGTGGTCGGATCGGCCGAGTTCGTCGGCTGGTACAACGGCCATCCCGACTTTGCCGACCTGGACCCGCCGCTGGATGGCTCGCATGCCGTTGTGATCGGCAATGGCAACGTCGCGCTCGACTGCGCCCGGATTCTCTCGAAGACTCGGCACGAGTTCGAAGGTTCGGACATCGTGGGGCACGCCCTTGAGGCGCTGGAGGGATCCGCCATCAGGACGGTCACCATCCTCGGGCGCCGCGGTCCTCACCAGATCGCAATGACGCCGAAGGAGCTCGGCGAGCTTGGGCACCTGGAAGAGACCTCGCCCGTCGTTGAAGCCGCAGATTTCCCGCCGCTGGAAACCGACGATGCGCTGGAGCCCGGTCACCGCAAGTCCATCACCATCCTCCGCGAGTTCGCCGCGACGCCGCCCGATCCGGCGAAGCCGAAACGAATGGTCTTCGATTTCTTCGCGAGGCCGCTGCGGATCGAGGGTGACGATAGAGCCGGGCGCGTCATCGTCGAGCGGACCGAGCTCGATGAGAGCGGCGCGGCTCGCGGCACGGGCGAGACCTACGAAATTCCGGCCTCTCTCATCATCTCGGCGATCGGCTATTCCAGTCCGCGCATCGAGGGTGTCCCGTACGACGAGCGCGGCGGCAAGTTCGCGAATGAGGGCGGGAAAGTCGCAGACCGCCTTTACGCAGTAGGCTGGGCGCGACGCGGCCCAACGGGCACGATCGGAACGAATCGTCCGGATGGCTACGAGGTCGCGGAGATCGTGGCGCGGGATATGCCCCCCGGGAGCGAGAGCGGTCGTATCGGCGCGGAGGGTTTGAAGTCGCTGCTGGCCGAACGCAGCGTCATGCCGACGGACTATGACGACTGGCGGAAGATCGAGGAGACCGAGGTAGGCCGCGCTCGGCCCGGAAGTCCTCGGGAGAAGATTGTGCGCGTCCAGGATTGGCTATCCGCGCTCGGGCGCTGATTGACGGTTGCGCTTACCGGAACCGGCCTCTATCTAGCCGCGGCCTTGGCTCCCGCCGCGACTGTCGGTCGCACTCAAGCGGGTTCCGGTCGGGGAGTAGCTCAGCCTGGTAGAGCACTGTCTTCGGGAGGCAGGGGCCGGAGGTTCGAATCCTCTCTCCCCGACCATTTTGCCGCATTGACCATCCGTGGGATGGTCAATCGTAAAAAAACGCCGGATGGCGCACCGCCGAATCCGCGGCTTCCTTCAGCAAACTGGCGCTCTTGTTAACCTTGTTCGCTTAACCCGGGCGCGTGCATTGCGCCCGTCCTGCGCCGCGTCCGCCCGTGTTGCCGCTTTTGCTGGCCACCGCTGCGCTTGGCTTTCCGGCGCCGGCGTCTGCCGAACGCGCTGAAATCATCTCGCCCGAGACCATTTCCGTAACCGGCACGGTGAGCCTTGCGGCGACGAATGGCGAGCAAAGCTGGCTCGATCGCGGGTTCGGCAAGCTGAGCACCGGCGGCGATGCCGACCGCGATCTCAGCGTAAAGCCGCTGCTGAGCGAAGCGAACCTCATCTGGCAGCCCCAGTTCAGCTGGGCCTTGTCCGGCACTGTCGTCGGCACTTTCCAGGGTGGCGAACGCAACGAAGCGGGCATCAGCGAAGCTTTCCTTAGCTACAAGCCGATGCGCAGCTCGAATAGGCGCTTTTCCGCCCGCGCCGGTCTGATGTGGCCCCCGGTCAGCCTCGAGCACGAAGGCGCCGACTGGCACGTCCGCGACACGATCACCCCGTCCGCGATCAACAGTTGGATCGGTGAGGAAGTGAGGCCCGTGGCGCTGGAAGGCACGGTTGGAACCAGCCTAGGCC